>JAGQMP010000005.1 GCA_020428585.1 Patescibacteria group bacterium | reverse complement strand
ATTCGTTTAGCGTCACAGTTGGGATCACAATTGGTTGGTGCCTTGTACGTGTTGGACGAACCGACCATTGGATTACACGCGCGTGATAATAAACGATTGATCCAAACCCTGCGCGAATTGACCGATAAGGGGAACACCATCATCGTGGTTGAACACGATGAAGAAACCATTCACGCCTCTGACTATTTGATTGAGATTGGTCCTGGCGCTGGGGAACACGGGGGCGAGGTGATCGTGGCGGATGATTTACAGAAACTCCTTACTACCAAGGCATCGGTCAAGAAATCACTGACCCTGCAATATCTCACGGGTGAGAAAACCATCGAGAAACCAGAACGACGACGTACCAAAGACAAGGGGGTTGTGGCCCTCGAAGGTATCGTCTACAACAACCTCCAAAATGTGAATGTGGAGGTGCCGCTCGGCAAAATGACCGTCATTACCGGCGTATCCGGATCAGGGAAGAGTTCGTTCATGCACGGCGTTCTTGCGAAAAACATGGATGCGCGACTTTCAAAACGCTACAAATCAAACGATGTCATTCGCGCGCATACTGCGCATGGATTTGGTCAGATTAACCGCGGTATTGTGCTGGACCAGTCGCCGATCGGGCGAACTCCGCGTTCAAACCCGGCGACCTACACGGGCGCCTTTGACCATATCCGTGATCTGTTTGCTGAAACCGTCGAGGCGCAGGTACGCGGATGGAAGGCGGGGCGATTTTCTTTCAACACCAAAGGTGGTCGTTGTGAAGCTTGCCAGGGTCGAGGTGAGGTCGCGGTCGAGATGGGATTTTTGCCAACCATGTACGTTACCTGTGACGTGTGTATCGGTTCACGCTATGAAAAAGAAACCCTCGAGGTAAAATACAAAAATAAAAATATTTCAGACGTTTTGGATATGACGATTGAAGAAGCACAGGCTTTTTTCAAAGATATTCCTGCAATTAACGATCGACTTTCAACCATGCTCGAAACCGGTCTCGGGTATCTACGCCTCGGGCAACCTGCCAACACCTTGTCAGGTGGGGAATCACAACGCGTGAAGATTTCATCAGAATTGTATCGACCACAACTCGACAAGACCTTGTACCTGCTCGATGAGCCGACCGTGGGACTGCACTTTGATGACACCAAAAAATTGATCGACATTTTGCAACGACTGGTGAATAAGGGAAATTCAGTCGTGGTGATTGAACATAATATGGACTTGATCAAGTGTGCCGATCACATCATCGATTTCGGACCGAAATCAGGTGACGAAGGAGGGCGCGTCGTCGCCAAGGGAACGCCCGAAGAAGTCGCGAATAATCCAAAATCAGTGACGGGGGAATTTTTGAAAAAGCATTTGAAATCCTAATATCCCTTCATCCAACGTTCTGTTACAAAGTTATGCTCGTACCACACAGTTGCTATCATTCCAAGTATATGTTATCGTAACAATCGTATATACGGCTACGTGCATACCTTATTTATTTGTTAGCAATTATTCATTATGAAGAAAACACGAAAGATCAAGCTCAGCTTCAAGCCGCAGCAATCATCAAAAAAGCTCCTTCGCGGTCTCAAGGATCGTGATCGATATGTTCTTGAGAGTCGATTCGGCCTCGAAGAACCAAAGAAGAAAACTCTCGAGTCGATCGGACAAGAATACGATATTACCCGAGAACGCGTTCGACAGATTCAGGATGCAGCCTTGAAGGCCATTCGCAAATCTGACAGTTACGATGAAGCTAAAGAAATCTTTGCAGAGATTGAACAAGTGATCCATGACCTTGGCGGCATTGTGTCTGAAGACGAACTTCTCGAGACCATTCACGATGACGAATTGATTCAGAATCATATTCACTTTCATCTGGTAGTGGGTGATAACTTTAAGAAGCACAAAGAAGACAAGACCTTTAAGGCCCGTTGGTCGGTGAATGGTGACCTCTCAAAGAAAGTGCATTCAGCGCTTGAAAAACTCCACGGCCACGTGACCGAGGATGAACTTCTCTCTGAAGAGCAAATGATCTTGAAATTTCTCGACCGCCTCGACGGCGTTGAGGATGGATACGTTGATGGTGATATCGCGCGGCAATTTTTAAACCTTTCGAAGGTTGTCGATCGAAACCCACTTGGTGACTGGGGATTGACCGCATCACAGAACGTATCGGTTCGTGGTATTCGCGATTACGCGTACTTGATTATGAAAAAGAACGGTTCACCGATGCACTTCCGTGAAGTGGCCGAAGCGATTGCCGACACCTTTGGCAAGAAGGCTCACCCAGCAACGACCCACAATGAATTGATCAAAGATGATCGATTTGTCCTCGTGGGGCGAGGTATGTACGGTCTTCAGGAATGGGGTTACCGTACCGGTGTCGTCAAAGATGTCATTCGTGACTTGATCTTTGAACGGGGTCCATTGACCAAGGACGAAATCATTGAGGCGGTTCTCAAAGAACGCTATCTCAAAGAAAATACGATCCTTGTGAATCTTTCGAACAAAGAGTACTTTGGCCGAGATGATGAAGGACGATACGTTCTCACCAAGGAAGCACGCGAGTCAGCAAAGAAATCTGCTGCTTAATAAAAACCGTTCGGGGCACCCCCAACGGTTTTTTTGTTGTTTTATCGGTGGTACACTTGATCTATGCAGATTCTCTCGGCTATAGGTTCATTCATTAGCGCCAGCACTTTCGTCTGGTTGCCAATTCTTCTTGGGATCGCGTTCTTTCATATGTATCAAGGATATCGTCGAAACTGGTACCTGGCGAACAAAATGAAGTACGTTATGTTGAATATCAACATTCCCAAAGACGTTTTCAAATCACCCGAAGCCATGGAGATTGTCATTGATGTCTTGCACCATATGGGAGGCGGCGCGATGGATTGGCGTCACCGATTTTGGAATGGGGCGGTCCTTCACTGGTCATCGCTCGAGATCGCATCGATTGAAGGATCAATTTACTTTTTCATCCGGACGACTGACAAGTTGGCTGACCTCGTTACTTCAGCGATCTATTCGCAGTATCCCAATGCCGAGGTAAACCAAGTCGACGATTACACCAAATACGTTCCTGATTACAACCTGCACCATGATCGCTGGGCTTTGTATGGGGCTGACTTTAAACTTGCCGAGGCTGACTACCTGCCGATCAAAACCTACGTTGATTATGGTCTTGATAAATCGGTTGGTTCACTCGAGGAAGAACAAAAAATCGATCCGATTACTTCGATTCTCGAGTTTTTTGGTACCATTCGTGCCGGCGAGCAGATTTGGTTGCAATTCGTAGTTCGCGCTGATCCTTTTAGTGCGTGGCGAAAGGATGCTAAAGAACGCATCAAAGAAATTATGGCGTCTGCCAGCGGATCAATTGATGAAGAAAATCCCGTGGCACCGCTGAAACTTACCCATGGAGACCAAGAAGAAATCAAAGCGATTCAACGCAGCTTGAAGAAGCTTGGTTTTGAGGTCTTTATTCGAGCCATCTACATCGCCCGAAATGAAAATGAGAATCCTGGTGTGGTTGGATTCTTCAAAAACCCGGTGTTTAAAGCCTTTAATTATTGGAACAGTATCAGAAAGGATACTGATGTTGGTGTTGATTGGGTGTGGGAAGACATTACCGGCATGCGTGATCTTGCCGTGAAAAAGCGATTTTTCAACGATTATGTCGAACGTGCTGGTTTTGAAGATTCCTTCAGCAAGTATCTAAATTTCTTATGGTTCAAGAGAAAAAAACCAATGGTTCTGACGTCTGAAGAACTCGCGACCCTCTTCCACATCCCAGGCCGCGTATCCGAGACTGTTACCCTCGAGCGTATCGAAGCAACCAAATCAGAGGCGCCAACCAACCTCCCGGTATAGTTTATGGAACCATTGCCTTTACCCTTATCACCGGCGCATCGATTTATGCGACGGGTTGTCCCTATCGTTTCAGCTGTCATATTGGTAGTTGCATTTTTTGGCGCTCTTATGTTCTCTTACTTGGCAAAGACTCCTTCGTTTGATCCTGAAATACAGGTTATGATTCCTGAAGGTGCGTCGCTCAGGGCTATTTCAGAAATTCTCAAAGATGCCGGGGTTATTCGGTCAGCAGGTTTTTTGAGGGTACAGGGTCGCTTGATTGGCACCGAAGCCAAGGCCGGGGTGTACGCCTTTAGCGTGTCTTCGACGACGGGCAGGGTTTTGTCACGTCTTGATGCGGGCGACTATGGTGATGTCTATGTATCAGTCACCATCCCCGAGGGTTCGACCAATCGTCAGATCGCAGCAATCCTCGCCAAAAGTGATTTGAATCTGGACGAAACAACTTTTCTCGAACTGGCTGAAGGAAAGGAAGGATACCTCTTTCCCGACACTTATCGTTTTTTACCGGGAACCGATGAGGAAGAGGTTATAGAGATTCTTGAAGAGACCTTTACGAATAAAACAAAAGAACTAGTTGGATCAGTAGGTGATCGATCCTGGGATGATATCGTTATTATGGCTTCGCTCCTTGAAAAAGAATCAGGTCGCAATCCAGAAGAACAACGGACGATTGCTGGGATTTTATGGAAACGACTTGATCGTGGAATCGCGTTACAGGTTGATGCACCATTTCTTTATATCTTTGGAAAGGGGAGTGCTGACCTCACCACCACTGATCTTCGGGCTGATGGACCCTACAATACCTATACACGCCTCGGTCTAACCCCAACCCCGATCGGGAATCCTGGTATTGCCACGCTCGAGGCGGCTCTAAAACCAACACCATCGCTTTACTTTTTCTACCTCCATGATAGTAGTGGGAACGTACATTACGGAGTAACGCATGACGATCACGTCAGGAATAAACAACGCTACCTCTAAGTATATCGACCTATTATATGAAAAACAAAAATCTAGCATTTATAGATATCGAGACCACCGGATTTAATGTCGAAACCCAAGAAATCATCGAGATTGGTTGTGTTATTGTTGCACAGAATGACGGGATACCAGGTGAGGTCATTGACGAATTTGATTTGAAGGTAAAGCCCGAGCATCTCGAAGCAGCTGATCCCGAAGCTTTATCGGTGAACGGCTATAACGAGGCTGAATGGCTCTTTGCTATGGATTTGATGCAGGCAATGAAGGTGTTCGCCGAAAAAACCAAAGATTGTATCTTTGTTGCGCATAATGCAGCCTTTGATTGGTCTTTTATCGCCAAGGCCTTTGCAACGACGAATGTCGAAAATCAAATGTATTACGCGAAACTTGATACCATTTCGTTTGCCTTTGCAAAATTACACCAGGATCCATCAGCGGGGAAATACAGCCTTGGCGCGCTCTGTGATCGTTTTGGTATTACGAACGATCGAGCCCATACTGCACTTGCTGATGCACGTGCTACCGCCGAAGTGTACCGTGCCTTGGTGGCCCTTTAACCCCTAATTATGATAGGGTCTTAGGGTTTTTTTGTTAGGGAGGCCCTCTCCTGGTATACTTCGGTCAGTCATGCGTCACCGAATTTCCTGCGGGGTTATCCCGGTACACGTGAATAGTGACGGGAAGGTCTTATTCCTTCTTGTTCAAGGATACGGAGGGTTTTGGGGATTTCCCAAGGGGCATAAAGACGGCAACGAGACGCACCGCGAAACGGCGCTGCGCGAGCTTGGAGAAGAAACTGGCATCGTTGATGTTGAACTTCTCGGAAATACGATGTTTACCGAACGGTACCGTATCCCAAAGAAAAAGGGGACCGATATTATCAAAAAGGTCCTCTATTTTGTCGGTACCGTAAAGAACACCAAGGTTAAACGCCAACGGACCGAATTAAAGGCTGACGGATGGTTTACCTTGGATGAGGCGAAGGCAAAGCTCCTTGATAATAGAATTGTCATGCTGGAACGCGTTATTGAGATGTTAGGATAGTATATTGACTTATTATATTATAATGATATTATAATACAAAACATAAAAACTATATACGCCATGCATCCACATCAAAAGAAACGTCAGAGAAAGGCACGGAGACAATCTCACCTGATGGGGTTACCTGTGAACGGTGAATTGATTAAGGTCAATCCACTTGAAGGCCATGCCCTTAGTGCGATGAGGACGTTATTCGTGACTCCAGAAATCTTGGAAAGCAACGAAAAAGAAGTCCTTATCCGCTTGTCACTTGATCGCATCGGAATTCACAAAGACGTGAAAGTCTTTGTGGGATCCTCATCGAGGTTTTCTTGGGACCATCACACTCTTAGTGTTGAAGTTCCAAATCTTAATCAGATTACCTTGTTTAAGAACCTCTTACGAAGTGAATTGAAGGATTATTTTTCTAAAAAACACTTCGTGATGGATAAATTGATAGCCGTTACCCAAAATGTTCTATACACAGAACATGAGTGGTTGCCGTTTTCAGTTGAATGCCATCCGGAACTGGAAGACACTGGTGTCGATCTTTTCTTTAGATATGATCGTGCCGATAGTCAGTACCAGGGCCTTTGCCTATCTTTGTCTGAAAAAAGACACAAGGTGTTCCAAATCGACAATCCTTTTATCAGGGTTATTGAGGAGCAAAATCCTATTATCCTCGATACCTCTTTCCTGAATATGCCAGGCGAGAGGCTTGAAGATCGGCTAAGGTGGCACTTGCATGCCTACCTGAAAAAAGTCAAAGTCGCCTAAGACTTTACGAACCCCATCCTTTCGTTAGGATGGGGTTATTACTTGTATGAGTAAACAAACAGGAAAAAAGGTATTCGTGGGGGTGTCGGGTGGCGTTGATTCGTCAGTATCTCTCGCGCTCTTGAAAGACCAAGGCTACGACGTCGTTGGGGTTTTTATCCGTACCTGGCAGCCTGATTGGACCCTATGCACCTGGCGCGATGAACGTCGGGATGCGATGCGCGTTTGCGCACACCTCGATGTTCCTTTTATTGAACTGGATCTTGAAAAGGAATACAAGGAAGGCGTCGTTGACTACATGATTCGTGAATATCGCGCGGGACGCACTCCAAATCCTGATGTCATGTGTAACCGCGAAGTAAAATTCGGCCTCGCCCGGTCTGACGAGTCGTCGGCCAAGGGTGGATTTTTGAAATGGGCGCTTGATCATGGTGCTGATTATGTCGCCACCGGACACTATGTTGACCGGACGCTTAATGGTGATGGTACCGTGACGATGCTACGAGGGAACGATGCGCAAAAAGATCAGTCCTATTTCCTGTGGACTTTGGAACAGGAACAATTACAGCATATTCTGTTTCCGGTTGGTTCAATGTCAAAGGCGGATGTGAGAAAGCTCGCAAAAAAGTACCAATTGCCGACCGCAACGAAAAAAGATTCTCAAGGAATTTGCTTCATTGGTGATATTGATATGAAAGAATTTCTTGCTCATTATATCGACGAAACACCAGGTGACGTGCTTGATACTGATGGAAACACCATCGGTTCACATAAGGGTGCGCTCTTCTATACGATCGGTGAACGGCATGGATTTATGATTGATGAAAGTCACAAAGGAACCGATGATCAGCCACGATATGTGGTTGCTAAAGACTTGAAAAACAACACTATTACGGTATCTGATAATCCTCTGGTTGAGGGTAACGCTGATCAAAAGATTCAATTGATATCAATCGTTGATAATCAAGGTATCCTCAGTTCTGGCTGCGAGCTTCACATCCAGGTTCGTTACCGCGGCAAGGTAAGGTCCGCCGTTCTTGATACCTATGATCGAACGGCTGGCACAGGAACCCTTTGTTTGGATGAAGCCGATCCTACGATTGCCGCTGGTCAGTCTATCGTGTTCTATGATGGAACTATCTGTCTTGGCGGTGGTATCGTTGATTAGAAAGACCTAGGGTCGTGGTATACTGGTCCTATGACAGAATACGATATTATTGTACGCCTGGTGATGGCGCTAGTCTTGGGAGCGCTCCTTGGTATTGAACGAGTTCACGCAGGTAAAAAGGCGGGTATTCGGACCCTTGGCCTGGTGTCTCTTGGCGCGGCGTTGTTCATTATTATTTCCGAACAGGTGATCGCGACCTATGGCTACGAGATTGATCCCCTTCGTGTGGCATCAACCATTGTGACCGGTATTGGATTTTTGGGTGCTGGTATGATCGTCTTTCGTGGTGATCATATTTCAAACCTTACGACGGCTGCCGGCGTATGGTTGTCGGCCGCTATTGGTACGGCGGTTGGTTTTGGCCTCTACCCAGCGGCTATCACCGTGACGGTTTTGGTCATGATAACTTTTACCTTGATGTGGAATTTTGAAAATTGGTTGAAGAAAGTATTTGGAAAACGTATCGACGAAGGTGATGACTTTGGCGATCTCTCATAAGGTCGTTTCCATTTGAGAAGGGAATCAGAGGTACTATAATAGGCATCATGCGTACCCCAGCTTCTCATCAGGCCAGAGTCATTGAGCTTTGTTTATTATTTGTTTTCTTGCCGATCTTTCTTATCCTCCCTGTGCCCATGTGGTTAAGGGTTGGCTTCGCAGTCTTCGGATTTTTGTATGTCCTTGTCCTCTTGGTGCGCAGTCCTCATATCAGCATACGATCAGTATTTGCGGTTCCTCAGAATCATGCTTTTTGGTACCGACTCGGACTCTTATTTGCTGGGGTCGTCGGTCTTAGTACCTGGTATGTGACCACCACCGATCCAAGCCTTCTTTTGACGGTACCCACCGAACAACCCTGGTTCTGGTTTCTGATGGTTCTTATCTACAGTTTTCTTTCGGTGTTCCCTCAAGAATTAGTTTACCGGACTTTCTTCTTTGATCGATATCGTGATCTCTTTCGTAATGATTACCATCTAATCCTCGTTAATGCAGCGCTCTTTTCCTTGTGTCATATCATCCTTAGAAGTCCACTGGTTCTCGTACTGACCTTTATGGGTGGTGTCTTTTTTGCCTTTACCTACCTCGATACCAAATCGACCGTACTGGTTTCCGTTGAACACGCACTCTACGGTTCATGGCTCTTTACGGTTGGAATGGGGGCGATGCTTGCCTTTCCCTCCTAAGAGGGCTTTATTTTTAAAGAAGTTCTCTTATACTTGGTGATATGACTTCATCCGAGATTAGAAGCAGGTTTTTAGCTTTTTTTGAAAAGCGTGGGCACGCGATTTTGCCATCAGCATCATTGATCACGACTGATGATCCCAAGGCGACGAACGCGACTTTGTTTAATACCGCGGGAATGCAACCCCTGGTGCCTTTTCTTATGGGGGAAACTCACCCCGAAGGTTCACGCCTCGCTAGTTCGCAAAAATGCGTGAGAACCGGTGACCTCGAAGAAGTCGGAGATAATACCCACGCAACTTTTTTCGAGATGCTCGGAAATTGGTCGCTGGGGGACTATTTCAAAGAAGACGCCATTGCCTGGTCATGGGAATTTTTAACCAGTCATGACGAAGGCCTTGGCCTTGATCCGAATCGTCTGTACGTGACCGTATTTGCCGGTAACGATGCGGTCCCGCGTGATGACGAGGCCGTTGCTATCTGGAAACAATTTATCCCTGAACATCGCATCTATTACCGTGATTCCAAAGACAACTGGTGGACCGCAGGCCCGAATTCGCCCGCGGGTCCTTCAACCGAAATGTTTTATGATTTGACGGGTACTTTGGGTGATCTCTCACCCGAAGGATTCGAACAAGCCGACGAAGAACAAAAGCTCGTCGAGATCTGGAACGATGTGTTTATGGCCTACCGCCAAGAGGGTGGCGAGGTTGTCGGTGAACTCCCTAAAAAGAACGTCGACACCGGGGCAGGTCTCGAACGAGTCACCGCGGTGATGCAGGGAACGACGAATATCTTTGATACTGATCTCTACCGTCCTCTCATCGAGATGATCAAAGAACACGCCAGCACCTACAATGATACCGATGCTCGCATTGTCGCGGACCATATTAAAACGGCAGTCTTTTTGATCAATGACGGGGTGGTGATTTCAAACACCGGTCGCGGATATGTGCTGCGCCGTATTCTTCGCCGTGCCTACCATTCGCTTGAATCAATGGGATGTTCTGAAAAAATTGTACCCCAACTGATTCATATAGTTATTGATATGTATCGTGAACTCTATTTCAAAGACGTGAATGAAAAACAAATTGCGATCAAAGTAAAAATCGTCGCGACCGAAATGGACAAAATCATCAAAATTATCAAGCGAGGGGTCGCGATCTTTAAAAAAATCAAAGATGATCCACGGGCGACGATTACCGGACAGTTTCTTATGGATCTCGAACAGACGCATGGTCTACCACTGGCGATTTCACAGAAACTCGCCGCGCAGTTTGGTATTACGATTTCTGAGGAAGCAATCAAAGATTGCGAACGTCTACGTGAGGAACACCAGGCTTTGTCACGAAAAGGTGCTGAACAAAAATTCAAAGGTGGTCTTGAAAAAGACACTGAAAAAATTCGCGCCCTCCATACCGCGACCCATTTAATGTTAGCAGGACTCCGCAAGGAACTTGGTCCTGATGTTCACCAAAAGGGATCAAACATCACCGAAGAACGCAGTCGTTTTGATTTCACCTATGGAGAGAAAGTAGAACGAGAGGCGCTCGACAAAGTCGAAGCCTACGTGAACGACGCGATCGCGACGAATGCAAAAATGGGCGTACAGATGATGGATAAAGACGAGGCAAAAAACAGCGACGTCGTTGGATCCTTTTGGGAAAAGTATCCTGACACCGTTAAGGTCTGGACCATTTCTGATAAAGCGGGGAACATCTATTCCCGGGAATTGTGTGGCGGCCCCCACGTGAACGAATTGTCAGAGATCGCGAAATTTGGAACCTTTAAGATTACGAAAGAGGAATCGTCTTCGGCAGGTGTTCGAAGAATTAAGGCAATTTTAGAATAATTTTTGCGAATTTCTTTGCCTGGCTGTCGGCAAACAGGTTGGCTTCAGAATATAGATACTCACTGTAGGTAGACTACGTCTCGTACCTATCTTCCTCGCTGCCTCGAACTTCATCTGGTTTTTTGTTTTTAGTGTATAATTATTGACATAAATATTTATATATAATATATTTATTTATGAAATCAGAAACATATCGTTTCGATCGTGATTGCCGGAAGTAATCAAAAATCGAGCTATAAGCTCACAAATTATTTGACAATGAAATATAGTAAAGAAACATTAGGACGTATCGAAGCTGTTTGGAACAAACACGGCGGTACAGAGGGAATTAATGCATTCCTTGCAGGGCGAACAAAAGTGGTACCTGTAGAATTTCACCAATTTGGTGAAGATTTGCTGGAGGGAAAAGGAACCTACACGGTATCTGGCAACTACAACCACGACACCCAAATTGATGACTTTGGAACAAAAACTCGCAAGCTGAAATCAACGCAGTACTACGACGATAAGTTAACAAGCAAGAACTTTGCCAAAGCAACGAACAAGTTGGTACCGGGCAAGACCTACGGAATCAAAATGCATCCAATTTGGGAAGGCGTTGAGAGCGAACATTGCCTTGCTTTTATGGATGCAAATAGTTACTTGAAAGTAGGCGCTCAAGGTCTAACTGCACTACAAGCAGATCAACCCGACATCTTCCCAACAGGGAAATTCACGGTTTCCTTTGATGAAAAGGGTGCACTTCGGAAAGACGCTCATGGCGACCACGGGTTACCGAGTGTATATCGGTACCCGGACGGTGACTGGCGTTTTCATCTTGCTTGGTTCGAGAGCCCTCGGGATTCTAGGCATGTCCTTCTTTGCTTCTACGACTTGGATGAGTCCTTAAGTACTTAGTACCTTACAAAATGTATTGAGTTCTTTGACCCTTAATAGTCACAAACGCTTTCCGTACAGGAAGCGTTTTTTTATCTACGGGGTTTTTGTTTATGCTACAATAAACCTACGATATGGCTCCGAAAAAACCCGCGGCAATCAAACATTATCTGGTCTTTGACGTCGATTCGCACAGTGTCGGCGGGGGTTTGTTTCGCATTGGCTACGATGCTGCGGGAGCGGTTGTCAGCCACGAAGAATTATCGTCGGTCAGGAAAGCCATCACCAAGGGGGAAATCTATCCCTTTGAACGATTTTTTGACGCGACCTTGAAAACCTTGAAACAGGTAGCTACCCAGATCCAAAAAGACGCGCTTATTCCAATCGAAGATCTGTACCTCAACGTCGGTGCTCCATGGCTGTCAGCCGAACGACGTATTACCAAAAAACACTACGATCGCGAAACGACTGTCACCCAGGCTGATGTGTCAGGTATCGAAGATCAGATCAAGGATTATGATCTGAAAAAAAATCGCGTCTACAAAGACCACCGGGTAGTTGTGGTTGATGTTATGACGACTGATTATTATGCAAACGGGTATCCCGTTCGAGACTTGGTAGGAAAGGCGTTGACGAACCTAGAGATCCACTCGCTCGTCAGTGTGATGTCAGTGACGACCAAGGACGCCTTTACCAAGGTAATCCATGAGGTATTCCATCGCGAACCGACGATGCTATCGAATACGGCGATTGGGTACCTGGCGATCAGGCACCTGACGCCGCATTTGAACGATGTGATTCTGCTTGATCTTTCGGGTGAGACGACTGAACTATCGGTGATCAAGGACGATCACTTGGTAGGTATTGGTTCCGTACCAGTTGGGACTCGTCATGTGGTGAGAACTTTTCAGAATGGCCTTGATACCTCATTCAAAGAAGCCGCAGCTATGTTGAAACGTTCCGCTGAAGGCCGCCTTGACGACGATTACGAACAACGTATTCGTCCGATCTTAGAAAGAGCTTTTGAATCATGGTTCGATTCTTTCTATGAATTAATTAATCGATTCTCGTCAGAGGGATTGCTACCACATACGATGGTCATGAAAGGACATCGCGAAGACCTCGCGTGGTTTAAGGAACGACTACTTGCTGACGACCACCTGCGCGAACACTTTGCTGGCCGTGCTGATATCGAGATGGTTGATTTACCAGTTGAACCAGGCGACCATGAGCTTGGTATCGTGGCTGCGGTCATCGGATTGAAGTTAATCTCACGCTAGCTTCTATGGATGGAATCAAGCGAACCAAAAAAAGAATAACTCCTCGAGATATTCGAACCAAGGCTCGTCCAGAGTTGTTTTTTTCACAAACTGAAACTATTCAACCCCTTGAAACAAAAGGTGAATCAATATCTCTTATCAATCAAAAGAGAGAAAGTGTTCATATAAAAAGTATGATTCCTTGGTTTCGACGAAACTGGCGATGGCTCAAATACCCAACAGTACTTGGTCTATACGCGGCGATTCTCATTCCACTTGCGAATACCCATACTCGAGCCACGATTACGATTGATCCTAGAATCGGATACCTGACTATTGATGGAACCATGAATTTGGTTTTTTCACCCAAAGAAGGTCAAACCGGTCTTGAAGTCATCGCTGTCACCGACGAGGTGTCGGTACCTGTCGTTGCCTCTGGCACTCGCCCGGTAGAACGTCGCGCCGAAGGTCGCGCGATTGTGTTTAATGATTACAGCACCGAGCCTCAGCGACTCTTATCGGGGACCCGTTTTGAGACAGCAGGCACGAAGGTATTCTCGCTTGGTGATGAAGAAGTCATCATTCCCGGCAAAGACGGCGAAACCCCGGGAAGCATCACGGTAACCTTATACGCTGCCGAAGCAGGTAGTGATTACAATATTGCGCCGAGTGATTTCACGATTCCAGGATTTCGTGAACTTGGACTCGATGACAAGTACAACGGGATCTATGCAACGTCGACCGCCCCCTTTGAAGGTGGGTTTATCGGTACGGAACCTTACATCACCGAAGAAGAACTCGCAGCAAGGACGATTGAACTTGAAACTGAATTAAAAGATCGTCTTGCTCTTCGTCTTGGTAAAGAAAAAACCGATAACCTGTCTCTTATTCTTGGATCAGAATCGTTTCTTCTTAATGAACCAATGTCGGTGTTCGATGAATCGGGTAGTGCAGGATTAGTCACTCAACGGGGAACTATGGTGTCTTTAGGTATTGCCACTGGTGATCTGTATGCGTCTGCCGTTATCCTGGCCTCAAGTGAAGATCTCGTGAATCCAGCCAACGTTGTTGACCCTCGTGACCTTTTGGTCGCCTACCATGGACCTAGGATAGATTATGATCGCCTCGGGCCGATAACCGTAGCCGTATCAGGAACCCCGCTTTTTGCATGGAATCCTGATAAAGAACAGATCGCGCGAGAGCTCTCAGGACAGGCCCTTTCAGAGGTAGGCACGATCTTTGATCATCTTGCCACCATTGATCGAGCGACCGTATCGGTGACGCCTTTGTGGCGAACGACCCTTACCGATGACCTTGATCGCATTGAGGTTATTGTCGAAGAAGAACGTCTCACCATCGGTGGGGATGGACGTGTTGACTAAAATGTGCTTTCTGCTAGTATGGTCGCCATCGCAATGAGCTCAAACGAACAGAACACGAAAGTTGGCGTAGTGGTGGAAAATCTTCCGAATACCATGTTTCGCATCCAGTTTGATGGTGAAGAGGGGACTCACCTCGCATACCTCTCTGGAAAGATGAAATTATACCGGATTAGAATCCTTGTTGGTGATCGGGTTGAGGTACTCCTCGATCCGTATGGAGGCAAAGGGCGCGTCATCAAGAGGCTCTAGTGTATCGCGGTATTTTTTCTATGGTCTTAGCTCATGGACCTAGAAAGTACATCACCAGAAGGTGATGACACCTTATATATAATATGAAAGTTAAATCCTCAGTTAAGAAGCGCAGCGCAGACGACATCATCGTACGACGAAAGGGTCGACTGTACCGTATTAATAAAAAGAACCCTAAAAACAAGGCTCGCCAGTAGGGCCCGTTTTGCGTTCACCTAATCTACACGAAGTATGAGAATTTTTGGTATCACTATTCCAGACAACAAACAACTCCGCTACGGAATGACCGTCCTCTATGGTATCGGGCTTGCCCGTGCCGAGAAGATCGCTACCCAAGCCGGTGTTGATCCCTTCAAGAAGACAAAAGATGTCACCGAAGCTGAAGAAAAAAAGCTCCGCGACATCATTGAAAAAATGACCCTCGAAGGTGACCTCAAGCGAGCCATCAGTCAAAACGTTAAACGTTTGATCGACATTGACTCGTATCGAGGAGGTCGTCACAGCCGAAAGCTGCCATCACGTGGTCAGCGAACCAAGACCAACAGCCGAACCCGACGCGGTAACAAGCGTATGACCATGGGTTCAGGTAAGAAATAGTACACGCTTATGGGAAAGAAACGAATTGTAAAACAAAAAGGTCGTACGATGGACAAGAGCCTCAAGTCTCGCTCGCTCTCTCGCGTGCCAAAGAAAAAACTTGCCAAGGCCATCCTCCACGTACAATCAACCTACAATAACACCAAGGCCCTCGTCACTGACCTCGACGGGAATGCCGTTATGTTCTCGTCTTCAGGTGCCCTCGGATTCAAGGGTGCCAAGAAGGGAACCCCGTTTGCTGCTGCCAAGGTTGGCGAAGTTCTCGGTGAAAAGGCGGCCATGATGGGTATCAAAGAAGTTGACGTTATCGTAAAAGGCGTTGGTTCAGGTCGCGAATCTGCGGTACGAGGCTTTGTCGCTCATGGCATCGAGATTAACCGAATTCAGGACAAGACCCCGGTTCCTCACAATGGACCACGTCCTCCTAAGCCGCGACGGGTCTAGTAAATCACTATGGCAAAGATTAAGAAGTACAAAATTGCTCGACGTCTCGGCGCGGGCGTATATGAAAAGACGCAAGGACAAAAGTTCATGCTCGCTGAACAGAAACGTTCAAAGGCACGAACCGGTCGTCCAAAGCGTCCGACTGATTACGGACTCTCGCTGATTAAAAAACAGCGCGTCAGGTTCTCGTACGGCGTTTCGGAAAAACAGTTCCGCACCTACGTTGACAAGGCTATGGATGCGGCCAAACGAGGCTTGGTTCCATCTGAAGTATTATTCAAGACCATCGAATCTCGGTTCGATAATGTGATCTACCGATCAGGATTCGCCTCAACACGAGCCTTTGGCCGACAGCTCGCTACCCACGGACACTTTCTCGTGAATGGCAAGCGACTCGACGTACCATCGTACCTCGTCAAGAAAGGCGACGTTATCAGCATCCGCGAGGGCAGCAAGACCAAGACCGTCTTTGCTGATATCAGTGAACGACTCGCTTCAGCAAACGTACCGGGTTGGCTGTCGGTTGATGTCAAGGCACAGACCGTCACGGTCACCGGCGAACCCAAAGACCCAGAACCATTCTTTGATTTTCAATCAATTATCGAGTTCTACAGCCGTTAGTCGCACCTTCAACGTGACGCCACAAGAGGCGTCCCCGTTTACCACCTAACTTTCAGCGTATCACCACTATGTTCCACCAGCACATCGTCCTACCTAAAAAACTAAACGTCGTAGAAGAAGAGGGATCAAAAGGTATCTACGAGATCGAGGGTCTCTATCCTGGCTATGGCCACACCCTTGGTAACTCACTTCGAAGAATTATTCTTTCTTCACTTCCTGGCGTCTCGATCATTTCGGTCAAGATCAAGGGGGCTGAGCACGAGTTTGCGACCCTTGCCGGGGTAAAGGAAGACGTCTTGACGATTCTCCTTAACCTTAAAAAAGTTCGATTCGCTCTCCATACTGATGGCGAGGCAACCGTGACTCTTTCAAAGAAAGGAGACGGGCCGGTTACCGCAGCCGATTTTGATACGACCGGTAATATCGAGGTCATGAACCCGGATCAGTATCTGGCAGAAATCACGACCAAAACAGGTACCCTCGATATCGAACTCACCCTTGCAAAAGGCATCGGTTTCGTATCAAAGGAAGATTTCTCAACTGCAAAGCCGCCTATTGGTACCATCCTCGTTGATGCTATCTTTAGCCCTATTCGCAAAGTTAACTATGAAGTTGAACACATGCGTGTAGGAGACCGAACCGATTACAATCTCTTGCGCATCACCCTTGAAACTGATGGCAGTATGACGGCCAAAGATGCCCTCGAACAAGCTCTGAAGATTATGATCGAGCAATTCAAGAGTATCCTCGACCTCAAGGTTATTGAGGATACTCGATCAACCGATACGATATCATCACCCGATACCGATGACGGCATTATCCGCGTCGTTGAAGCTGATGATATCGATGAAGAAGAGCGTGTTGAGTTACTCAAGACACGTATCGATACCCTCGACTTTTCTACCAGGACCGAAAAGGCCCTCAGCGAAGCGAGCATTCGCACCCTTGGTGGTTTGGTTCAAAAGACCGCTGCCGACCTCCTCGATATTGACGGATTCGGGGACAAGAGCCTTGAGGAGGTAGAGGAAACCCTTGCCACCTTCAAGCTCACCTTAAAAGAAGTTAAGTAACGAACCCATGAGACACGGAAGAAAAAACCGAACATTCGGACGAAAAGCCAACGTCAGGCGTGGGTTTATTCGGTCCCTCGCGGTTGCCTTGATTAGTCATGGTTCCATCAAAACCACGGAAGCACGCGCCAAAGAATTGCGCCCGTACATTGAAAAGATGGTCACCAAGGCAAAGTCAGGCGACATGGCTTCACGACGACTCCTCAGGGCGCGCCTTGGTAATCAAGAAACCTTGGCAAACCAATTGGTCGATGAGATTGCGCCTCGCTACGCTGACCGGGATGGTGGATACTTGCGTATCACGAAACTCCCTCAGCGAAAAGGCGATGCCAGTCCTATGGCCGTCATTGAATTTGTATAAGAATCATGACTACCTCAGAAACAAGGGAATATATTATTGATGCAACAGGACAGAGTCTTGGTCGCTTGGCGACCGAGATTGCTATGGTGTTGCGTGGCAAGAATGAACCAAGCTTTACCCCGAACGTGGCACCCAAGGTGCACGTGGTGGTAAATAATGCTTCACAGGTAGCACTCTCTGATGCACAACTCGAACGTGAATATAAGCGTTACTCGGGTTACCCAGGGGGACTTACCCACGAATCTCGTGAACACCTCATCGATCGCAAGGGGTACCGAGACGTGTTTGAGAAAGCTGTCTATGGCATGCTTCCAAACAACAAGTTACGAGCCGTAATGATGAAAAATCTTACGATTAACGACTAAGGCTATGGCAGATAAGACTTACATTCCGGCCATTGGCCGACGAAAGAACGCAAGCGCGCAGGTTCGCCTCACGCCTGATACCAAGATGACGATCATCGTGAATGATCGTCCACTTGATGAATACTTTACCGTCGAAGAGTTACGAAAAGTAGTTCGGTCACCGTTTTCAACGGTCGAGACCAAGGATCAGTTCAACGTATCAGTCATCGTCCGAGGTGGAGGTATTTCAGCTCAGGCTGATGCTATCCGACACGGTATCGCACGAGCGCTCGAAAAGTACGACGAAGGGTTGCGTGGTGCCTTGAAAGCAGCTGGGTACCTGAAACGTGATCCGCGCCGAAAGGAACGAAAGAAGCCGGGATTACGGAAGGCTCGCAAGCGTCCAGCCTGGAGTAAACGATAAAAACAGACGAATTGTTGCGTTAAAATGCGCACGAATTTGTTCACGGTAGGTTGCTACCGCTCGCAAATTCGTGCGCATTTTGCCTTACCCTTCATCCTGTTTTTATCGTTTACTTATTCTTTATTTTGAAATAGTTCTTGGTACAATAGGACATATGGTAAAACCATCAGATCAACATCAACACGAAACATTTTTTGAGCACGCTAAACATGTTGAACAAGATATCGAGAAAAAAGTCGTCACCGTTCAGCAGAATGCCGTCCAAAAGTTCCCCTTCCTCTTCCTTGGACTCTCGACCTTTGGTGGAGTGGCGGTGTTTTATGGATTTGAAAAAATTATCGACCGCACGCCATATCTGGCTGATAATCCATTAGGAATTCTCCTTGCTGGATTCTTTGTCCTGGTGCTGACAGGTGCGCTCTATCGAAAGCTTAATTAAAAAAAAGAAGGCGCTTAGCCTTCTTTTTTTGCTTCCCCTGCAAATTTTTCTACCAACGCCGCCTCAGTTCGGGAATCCAATTTATTGGTGACGACGACCATCACCTCGTCAGCAAATCCCATATCTTCTTTCATGTTGATCATCAGGTGTTCAAGGGGGTAGGGGCTAATCCATACCGATGGTTTGATTTGCACAAATTGAGCCTTCTTTAACAGGTATCGAATCGCGTCTTGATCTTTCTTTCGATTATCAGGAATATCGACAATCACCATACGCCAGTATCCATCCCAGGTTGTTGATACCAGGTGACTGGTTGATGATAGCTTAATACTGCGTAATTTTTGCCTACCTGATGAGGTCAGAGATAAGAACGACGATTGTTCGGTCTCGTGTTCAGATAACAGATTATCATCGACCATTTTTTTGATGGCGCGATTGATGACGTAGCGGGGTTTCACCTTGCGGCTCTTACCATCTATTTCTTCAATCACGGCTTCGAGGTATTCAACAACGTCATCTTGTCGTGAAGCCCGAGAGCGGGCGAGACGGCCAAGGATCAGCTCTTGGAGGCTCTTTTTTTGAGGTTTATGGCTCATACTGGCCTAAATATATCAGAAATCATTATATTTACAATAATTTCAGATACATGAAAAACTTGTCAAAAAATATTCATTCGTGTATATTTTTACCGTAACCCAAGGTTTTATGGGTTAGACAAAAGCCTTATGAGTACCAAAAAACCAAAACACACAGAATCAGAAGCCTACGAGTCTGATATTGATATCGAGGTCGAAGCTACCGAATTCGAGGGCGTCAGTCAGAAAGACAAACAAAAAAAACTTCGTGAGGAGTTAACAGCCGCGAAAGAACAGGCTCACGAATACCTGACAGGCTGGCAGAAAGAACGTGCATCGTTTGCCAACTACAAGGCCGAGGAAGAAAAGAAGCGCAAAGACCGCATCGAAGCCTTGAAATTGAATCTTATTTCCGATTTCTTCCCTGTCCTTGATTCATTCGATATGGCCTTTGGTAACAAAGAGGCCTGGGAAAAAGTCGATCCCGCCTGGCGCACCGGTGTTGAGTACATCTACACCCAGTTTATGAACACGCTCGATACCTATGGCGTCTCACCGATCGATCAGACTGGCGTACCCTTTGATCCGAACATTCATGAACCTGTCGAAGGCCACGAAGGGGATGGCGACTTGACCGTCGCATCCATTATTCAGAAAGGCTATCGCGGTAAGGACATTATTCTTCGTCCTGCAAAAGTAAAACTTACGAGCGCAGCTTAATTAACATTATTCATTTAATAACCACACATCATCATGAGCAAAATTATTGGAATTGACCTAGGAACTACCAACTCAGCCGTTGCCTTCGTAGAAGGCGGACAGCCAAAAATTATTGAAAACAACGAAGGAAATCGGACGACCCCTTCGATTGCCGCGATTGGCAAGAACGGCGACCGCCTCGTCGGTCTTTTAGCGAAACGTCAGGCGGTGACCAACCCAAAGAACACGATCTTTGGGGTTAAGCGGTACATGGGTCACAAGTTCAGTGACGATGCCATTCAGAAGGATCTGAAAAATTCTCCTTTCACGATCAAGGCAGGGGACGGAGACAAGGTGGTCATCGAAATGAATGACAAGGATTACAGTCCCGAAGAAATCTCGGCGATGATTTTGAAAAAGATCAAAACCGATGTTGAAGAAAAAACAGGTGAAACAATCACCGAAGCCGTCATCACCGTGCCGGCCTACTTTGATGATGCTCAACGTCAGGCAACCAAAGACGCAGGTAAGATCGCAGGACTTGAGGTAAAGCGTATCATCAACGAACCAACCGCCGCGGCTCTTGCCTATGGGTTCAATAAAAAGAAAGACGAGAAAATCGTGGTGTATGACTTTGGAGGTGGAACCTTTGATGTGTCAGTCCTCGAGGTGGGAGACGATGTGGTCGAAGTAAAAGCAACCGGCGGAGACGCCCACATGGGTGGTGAAGATATTGACCGTGCAATCATCGACTGGATTGGTACTGAATACAAAAAAGAATCAGGCATCGATGTCACCAAAGACGTTTTGGCCCTTCAGCGCCTCAAAGAAGCAGCCGAAAAGGCAAAACATGAATTATCGAACACGACCGAAACTGAAATTAACATTCCATTTATCGCTTCTGGGGATGAAGGACCACAGCACCTCTTGATGAAGCTGTCTCGAGCAAAACTCGAAGAACTGGCCGCACCATTCCTTGATAAATCAATCGAAATCACCAAAGACGTACTAAAGTCAGCTGGCATGGATGCCAAGGACATTGACGAGATTATCCTCGTCGGAGGTCAAACGCGTATGCCAAAGATCACCGAACTGGTAAAAGAAATCTTCGGTAAAGAACCAAACAAATCAATCAACCCTGACGAAGTCGTGGCATTGGGTGCTGCGCTGCAAGGAGGGGTCATGCAAGGAGACGTGAAAGATGTACTTCTTCTCGATGTTATTCCACTGTCACTCTCGATTGAAACCATGGGTGGTGTTGCGACCAAACTGGTTGAAAAGAACACCACGATTCCTGCTGAGGCATCACAAGTATTCTCGACTGCCGCTGATAATCAGACTTCGGTAGAAATCCACATCGTTCAAGGTGAACGACCTATGGCAACCGATAATAAATCTTTGGGCCGATTTATTCTCGAGGGTATTCCACCAGCACCACGCGGCGTACCGCAGGTAGAGGTGACTTTTAACGTTGATGCAAACGGAATCCTCGAAGTATCAGCTAAAGATAAATCAACCGGCAAAGAAAACTCTATCCGCATCGAAGGAGGTTCAAAACTCTCTGACGATGAGATTAAAAAGATGCAACGGGATGCCGAAGAACACGCCGAAGAAGACAAGAAAAAGAAAGAATTGATCGACGTACGCAATATGGCCGATTCCATGATCTTTACGGCTGAAAAGTCATTGAAAGATTATGGCGACCAGGTAGACGATGAAACCAAGACCAAGATCGAAGAAGCACTCAAGGCTTTGAAAGAAGTCAAAGACGGCGACGATAAAGACGCAATTGAAAAGAAAACGTCTGAATTGTCAGAATCTATGCAAAAGATCGGCGAAATCATGCAGCAAAAGGCGGCGTCAGAAGCCGCGGCTTCTGACGCCGCCCCGAGCGAAGCCGAGGGGCCTAAAGACGGAGAAACCGTTGATGTAGAGGCTGAAGATGCTTCTGATGATAAATAAACAAAACTTTCTTTTTTCAAACGAAAAAAGAAACAAAAAAGTTTTCGAGCTCACAACAGGTTTCTAAAAACCTACAGAAAAATTTCTGATATTTCAAAACTCACTACGTTCAAACAGTTGAAATATCTTGAGAAATTTTTCCGTGGTTTTAGACGAAATCTTTATGTAAGCCCGGAAGGAATATTGAAATAAATGCTAAACAACAGATCTGTCGGATGTATAAGAAAAGCCCTAACAGAAAGCTGTTGGGCTATAAGTGAAAAAGAAGAATTAATTTTTCGGTGGAAAATTGTGTCCAATAGGCTCCCATGTTGAGGTGACTAATTTGCACAAGATTTCCCTATGTCGGTCACCTTGTTCTTTATCCTTACTGTTATGTAATTCAACAGAGCAGTACAAGTTATTGTTGATCTTATTCCTATGACGTTTACCTACGACAAGGGTGATTATTGAAATGTCTTTTTGGCTCGGGTCTACTGGTAGGTGTACTAGGTCGCCCTGTTGTGGGGTATAAGAAGTCTCTGTTTCTCCCAGTCTATAGTAGGTAACGCCGAATTTGATGAAATAGTATGTCTTCATTTGTAAGCTGGTTAAAGGTTTGACTTTATTTAATCATATTCACAAAATAAAAAAAGCCCCTCTGGAAGAAGGGCATGTCAGTAAGTTTGTGCGTTCTTTCTGAGGGTACTTAAAATAGAATTTAGAGGGGTCCCTCATGGTATTTACCGTAAACCTTATTTGCAATATTAGATGCTAAGAGCGCAACAATTCCTTGATAGAGTAGAAAACCTACTACAAAGACTGCTGTAATATTTCCATTTTCTTCTATTGGTTGATGATATTTAACTAGAAGAAAGCAAGGAATTGTCTCAATTATTATTACAGTAACCAAACTTAAAATTAATCTTTTCGTCTGTGTTCTCATTTGATTTTGGGTTAGAATTTCTCTTACTATATCATACATCTTAATATTTAGCAATATTACTTATTCTCCTGAGTACTAATATCTCAGAATATTGGTACGATTGAGTAATAAACTCATAATTATCATGTCAAAACAACACCGAGACGAAATACTAAATATGGTCAGAGAGGCAGGCATTAAACACCAACACGACGTGCACGAACCGGTCCGCACGAGTCAAGAAGCCTCTAATCTGAGAGGTGTTTCCATGAGTTCGGGGGCCAAGGCTATCGTTCTGAGAGGGAAGAAAACCAAACAGTCTGTTTTGGTGGTCATTCCTGCCGATAGAAGGGTTGATACCAAGAAGGTTCAAGAATTGGTTGGCGAGAAGGTGAGCTTTCACCCGCACGTTGAAGAAGAGTTTGGTTGTGAGCCGGGATCGGTACCACCCTTTGGCTCGATTATTGGTTTACAAACCTATGCTGACGATGCCCTCGAAGACGTTCTAAATTTCAACATTGGATTGAGAACTGACTCTCTACAGATGGGTAGGGGTGATTACCTGAAACTTGAACAACCAATCGTCGGTACATTTTCCATCTAAGCATTATGAACAAAGATTACTACAAAATTTTAGGTGTTGAGAAAAATGCCAGTGATGACGAGATCAAGAAGGCTTTTCGCAAGATCGCGCACCAACACCATCCCGATAAAGCCGGCGGTGACGAGAAAAAGTTCAAAGAGGCAAACGAAGCCTACCAGGTATTGTCGAACAAGGATAAACGCGCTCAATACGACCGATTTGGTTCAGCAGGGCCAAACATGGGTGGCGCGCAGGGATTCGGTGGATTTGATTTCTCGGGATTTCAGAATGCTGGCGGGTTTGATTTTGGTGACATTGACCTCGGAGATCTGTTTGGCGGTGGACGCCGTTCAAGGAGACGTCGGGGATCTGACCTCCAGGTCCGTGTTGAGCTGACCTTCGAAGAAGCCGTCTTTGGTGTGAAAAAATCCGTGACCATTGATCATACCAAGTCCTGCGACGATTGTTCAGGTACGGGTGCCGACAAGGGTTCATCAATGACCACCTGTCCCGAATGTGATGGTCGGGGAAAGGTGCAGACCCAGATGATGGGTATCTTTGCCACCGTCACCGATTGTCCGACCTGTGAAGGATCCGGTAAGGTTCCTGAAAAGAAGTGCGATACCTGTCGAGGGGCAGGGGTGACCAGAGAAAAAAATACCATCGAATTTACCATACCTGCCGGGATCACCTCGGGTGATACCTTGCGCATCACTGCCCGAGGCGAGGCGGTCAAGGGCGGCCCGGCCGGGGACCTCTTTGTCCAGATTCTGGTAAAGTCACACGCGAAATTCCGTCGAAATGGACTTGATCTCATCCTCGAAGAAGAAGTCCCAATGTCGGACGCTGTCCTTGGCGCTACCCGAACGATCACGATGCTGGACGATAAAAAGATCGACGTGAAGGTACCTGCCGGAACCAGTCACGGTACCACCCTGCGCGTCGCAGGAAAGGGAATTGTCACTGACCGCGCCAAAGGTAACCTGATGATCGTCATTAAAATCAAGGTTCCTAAAAAACTATCCAAAAAAGCCAAAGAAGCGATGGAAGCCTTGCGAGGAGAGGGGTATTAAAACCCCCTCTTTTTTGTATACTTCTACTATCTATGTCTCTTACAAAATCGGAAAAAGAAACCCTTGATAAAATTATTATCGCTTCTGATAATGATCCCCTTAATCCTGAATTTCCAGCTGATAATCCGCGATTTCCCGCCTCTGAAACTTATAAAATTAAAATTCCCGGATTTGATGATGTTTGGTTTAAGGATGAGAGTACAAACCCAACAGGAACCCACAAAGATCGGATGGCCTGGGAAATGGTGGTCACCTATAGGGATTACCTTTTATCAAAGGAACGTGGGATCATTAATGATCTTCCGGTTATGTCGATTATCTCATCTGGGTCTGCTGCCTTGGCGGTTCAGACACAGCTTAAGACTTATGAATTACCGTCTCTACATGCGTTGCTTGATTATTCTGTATCTAAAGAGATTGTTGCTAAATTAAAAGATATAGGTTGTAAACTCTTCTTCACTGATCTCTCAAGAAAACCTCTCGATTCAGAAGAGATTTTAGCGTTAACTAACAATCCTGACGGTATCGATATTACCTCTGATGAAACCCTTGATCCTGATACTCGTTTTTATGATTGGCTCTCGTACGAGATCGTTAATAGTTCACCAGACTATTGTTTTATCCCGTTCGGCACAGGAGCTCTTTATGAAAATATTTTAAACGTGAGTAAACAAGAGATTACATCACTACAACACGATCCAAGGTTCTCTGGTAATGTTAAAAAATTAAGAGATTGTAGTTTTATTGGTGCTACTACGAATAATCCTGAGTCTTTGGCAAATAAATTGTATTCACCACATTTACCTTTTTCTCATTATAACGAGCGATGGCTCAAGACCTACAAAGACAGGGGTCTTTGCGGAAGAGAATCAAATGTCTATGCCGTAGGGGAACAATTTATTCGTGAAGCTCAAGTAATCATCGAAAGTCAAGATCGGAAAATCCAATCAGAGCCTTCAGCTCTTGCTGGGCTAGGGTTGATGCTGCAAATGAAAGACCAGCTACCAAGAGATAAAAAGATACTGATCGTCAGTACTGGCTATACGAAACTATAGTATACTTAATCCAATGAAAGTCTTTCTCGTCATTATTATCATTATTGGCATGGGGTACTTTGCCTACGACGCGATTACCAATTCCGCCGCGGTCAATCAAGAATCTTCGACTCAGCGTGCCATTCGTGAAAATAACCTCGAAGACGAGATCGGCGACACCCTGCCAAAAGGCGACCAAGAAGCCCTAGTCGAAGTGACCTCGGGCATCGATGGATTTTTTGCCAAGGTTCAAGCATGGATTAGAGAATGGCGGATTGAGATTAACACCTACATTGACGAGCATTTGTAATCTAAAAGAACCCAACAAGGTTCTTTTATTTTTTTGTTATCCTCTGTTCACCATCACTATCAGACACCGTGTATCCCATATCTGACAGTTGGTCTCGAATACGATCTGAAGCCTCAAAATCTTTTGCATCCCGGGCTTCTTTTCGCTGATTGAGAAGATGTTGGATTTCTTCTGAAATTTCAAATGATGCTTCTTCGTAATATTCAAGCCCAAGACCAAGGACACGATCAAAATCATACAACGTAACCAGTTTATCAGCCGGATCAAGGTCAGATTTCAAAACATCGTGAAAAACTGCTAGGGCCTGCGGCATATTGAGGTCGTCTTCGATTTTTTCAGTGAATTGAACTTTGCTATTTCCGCTGACGGTTCCATGGGTACCACCTGCGAGTTCGCGTAATTTGATAACCTCTTTGCGAATACGTTTGAGGCCGGTTTCAGTGGCCTTGAGGCCTTCGTAGGTAAAGCTCATAGGACTACGATAATGCGTTTGCAAAACCAGATACCGATAGGCCAAGGGTTCAATCTCACGTTCTTTGAGGCTTTGCAGGGTAATGTTTCCACCGGTTGATTTTGATAGCTTTGCTCCACCAAAATTAAGCATCTCGCCGTGAACCCAGTATTTAACATATGGACAGACCCCGGTCGCACATTCGGATTGAGCAATTTCGTTGTTATGATGAACACTCTTTAAATCGCTGCCACCCGTGTGAATATCAAATTGCTCTCCTAAATAACGCATACCCATACCAGAACATTCGATATGCCAACCAGGAAATCCTTGACCCCAGGGTGAATCCCAGCCAAGGTTCTGATCAAATTTCCATAGGGCGAAATCGGCAGGCTGATGTTTTTCGGCATTGCCACTGATTCGACTTTCGCCATCGTCCTGGTTGAGACCTCCAAGTTTGCCGTAATCAGACATCTTTGAGGTATCAAAGTACACACCATCACTGGTGGTATAGGTAAACCCACGTTCTTCTAATTTTTTAATGATCGCAATATCATCATCGATATGTTCAGATGCTCGAGGTAGATGATGGGGTAGTAGGACGTTCAAATCAGCGAGATCTTTCAGAAAACTTGCCTCGTAGATTCGTGCGATTGATAGCATGTTTTCAACGCTTACCTCTTTACCTTCACGTTTCAAGGCTTTGGTCATCTTGTCGTCACCCTCATCCCCATCAGACACCAGATGACCAACATCAGTGATATTCATCACCTGCAATACCTCGTAACCCAGATAAGCAAAACTACGCCTCAAAAGGTCGCCCAGTATAAAGGAACGCAGGTTTCCCACATGCACATGATCGTAGACGGTCGGCCCACAGTGGTACATTGACACCTTGCCAGGGGTGATCGTTTCCACGTAATCTTTCTCTTTTGTGAGACTGTTATAGAGCTTCATAATACTTTTATAACCCAAATTATACCAAACTACATTTCAACTTCTATTCTAGTATTCGTACGAATACTAGAATAGAAGAAAATAAAAGGCTATAATAGTGAGGCATGAAATCACCCCAACAAAAAAATCTAGAACGAAAGAGTCGAATCATAGCACCAAAATCATTTCCTGAAATTCAGACTATATTGCAAGGAGGGGCTAATCATTTCCGTGCCCATATTCTTTTTGTTCTACTAGAACAACCTGGTATGAATTTAGACCAAATTAATCAACTTGTGGGGGGTGATTTTAAGAACATTTCTTTCCACGTTAAAAAGCTTCATACTCTAGGATTGGTTTACAAAAAATATGAAGGTAACTCCGTACATCATAGACTTAGCAATGAAGGTCGATTATTAGCCCAATTTATCAAAAAGCTTACCGATCAAAATATTTTACCAGGATAAAGTATTCTAGTATTCGTACGAATACTAGAATACCGTTTATGTTGGAGTGAGACCTCTAGTTCAAATTTTGATATAATGGCAGGGTATGAAGAAAAGCTTTAGTATTGGCGACCTCTTTCGGGCTGCCTGGAATGATTACAAACAGAACTGGGGGATATTGATCCTTATTGGCATTATCTTTGCTTTGGTAGGAATGCTTGGCAAGATGGGTCATGGATTTCACGGAGCCTCAATTATCGGGCTTCTCGGGTGGCTCCTCCAGATGTACCTCAGCCTTGGGTTTATTCGCCTGTTGTTGAATATTGTTGATGGGAAACCTCGCAAGATTGAAGATATCTTCCACGGAGCGAAATCAATATCACATTTCGTTTACTTCCTCGTGGTTGCCTTGTTGTACGGCGCGATGGTTGGTCTTGGTATGGTACTCCTCGTCATTCCGGGACTCGTCGCGTTGGTTGGATTTATGTTTGCCCAGTATCTGATTGCAGAAGAAGGCGAGGGTATTTTTGAATCATTTAAAAAGAGCTGGGAACTAACAGCTGGCAATCGATGGAAAATCTTTTGGTTGTTTATCGTGGTGCTATTCTTTAATCTCTTTGGGTTGATTGCCTTGGTGATTGGTCTTGCGATTACGATCCCTGTAACGTACCTTGTGTGGGCACGGCTTTATCGAACTCTTGGTACTGGCGTTGCTGAATCAGCACCTGCCGAGAACGTCATGATCTATGAAGAAACCATTATCGTCGAGACAACAGACGATGCTGAATAGATTTAAATAACAAGCCGCAAGGCTTTTTATTTTTTGCGAATGTTGTAGAATATTGGAAAATATAAAAAACATATAATGATTAAAACAAAACTTGCTGCTGCAGATAATAGATTTCCCGGTATGGTTTTATATGAGATAGATTATCTCACTGATCCTGTACAAGAATTTCTATTTCAAAATTACCAATATGTTGTTGACGAGGATATAGAGGACGTCATTGTGATGAAAAAGAAAATGAATCAAAAAATTCCACTTGTTGGATTAGGCAACTATTTTTTTCTTAATAGATCTTTGGAACTGAATGAAATTAATTATTATGCTCATATAGTTTTTAGGTCTTGGCTTAATAATGACTTCCATCCTATATTTTTACCCACTCGTGATTTCTTCTTATTAAAAAAGAGTTATCCTAGTGGACGCAATGATTCAATCTATTATCGTTATAGTATTGTTCAGATCTTTGAACTACCTTTACCTACTAGAGAATTACTTTGTAGAAGGATTAGAGGTATCTATGGTGTACATTTAGAACCTTTTGTTTACAATACTCTGATGATTGGAAGTAATGGTATTGATGAATCAGAATCCAATAATGGTATTCATCTTAATTCTAAAAAGGAACTTGAAATTTACCAATTTAAAAAAATTTACGTACCAAAATAAAGCAGCCACCCAGGCTGCTTTTTTCTTACCCATTATCGATTTCGTCCCTACGGTCATTCATATCAGCGTTATCATCGCTCGGCCATGATGAGTTTTCCGCCATTCCTTGTCCTGAGTTTGTCGAAGGATCCATATCCATATCTTTTGATCCCATCGCTCCTTGGTACTGTGCCTTACCAAAACCAAGGATCGGATAAAAGATAAACGGCAGGATGATCATACCGATCGTAAAGCCTTCACTCTTGCCGAATGACTTTGACATGAGGTTGGTTGACCAAATGGTCCAGATAATGCCAATGTAAGGAATCATCATGAGGATCACCCAGTACCACGGCTTGCCGATGATTTTTTGAATAATAAAGAGGTTATAGATGGGGATGATCGCCTCCCATCCTTTGCGGCCTGCTTTTTGGAACACGCGCCACATGCCAGCGATCGTAACGACGATGACAACCAAATAGAGGATAGCGATACCACCCGAGAATTCTGTTTCGTACATAGTTTGTAAGATTAAATGCCTAACAATCGTAGCAAAGAGGCTACTAGGTATCAGTATACTCCTCTCTGAGGGGAAAAGGGAAGGGACTAAATATTATTTCTAAAGTTTTTCTAGAAGATCTTTACAGTTTCCCTTAATCACGACAGCACCCTTGTCCACTGATAAGCCTATTTTTTCATACCAGGTCAAAGGAAATTCTTTCTCAGAAAAAGTGATAGCTTCGAATATTTCGACCCCGTATTTATCCTTTGCCTTGCTGATAATCTCTTTAAGTAATAGAGTGGCGATTCCTCTCTTTTGAAAATTAATATCGACAAAGACGACCCCATCGGTACAACGCATTCCCGTCCTCCAAGGTTTTATGTTGGTCGCAATGGCCCCGACTAGATTATCATTATCATCACAAGCACAGAGGAACATATCTGGTTGTTTTTCAAACCAATATTTTAGATATTCGAGAGCATATTTTTGTTCCCATGGTTTATCAGGAGATATATTCGTAAAAGAATCTGAGAAGATTTTTGACAGTGTTTCGAGATCATCTTTTTTAACTAATCTAAGGGAGTACATACCTTCTTCATTATATCAGTAATTCAAGACAGGGACTTGGTCACAAATAAATTTCCTGACGGAAATTTTTCGCGACCCCAGCTCGGTATGTTTGCCTTTCATCCACCTTCGGTGGATTCAAACAAACATATACCTGCGCTTTTCAAGTCCCACACAAAATGTCCGCAGGGACATTTTTCTCCGTCAAAAAATCTCCTTTTAATTAAAGAGATTTTTGTGCCGGAGGTGGGACTTGAACCCACACGCCCGAAGACATGCGATTTTGAGTCGCACGCGTCTACCAATTCCGCCACTCCGGCTCATGCCAATCATTTCTTTGGCAACAGGTTGATACTACTAAAAAGGCTGCGCATCGGCAAGGAATCTAATCTTTTTCATGCCACCTTCTATTATGGTACAATAACCTCATAATTCACGTAGTTTTTTACCATGTCAGAGTATCAAAACAACTCAATCTTTTGGGTCGAGACCGAAAAGGTAAACCCAAACCCCTTCCAACCGCGTCGTGACTTTGAACCAAAGGCCCTAGAAGACCTCGCTGATTCAATTCGTCAGTATGGCGTCTTGCAACCACTCGTCGTGACCCGAAAAGAAGAATTACGACCCGACGGTAACGGTATGGACGTCAGTTATGAATTGATCGCCGGAGAACGACGATTGCGCGCGTCAAAAATTGCTGGCCTCGCCCAGGTACCCGTCATCATCAGGCGCGAAACTGACGACAAGGTAAAGCTGGAACTCGCTATCATTGAAAACCTTCAACGTGAAGACCTCAATCCGATTGACCGTGCACTCGCCTTTGAACAACTCTACAAAGAGTTCGGCCTCACCCATGTTGAAATTGGAAAGAGAATGGGAAAGAGCCGTGTCTACGTATCAAACACGCTACGCCTCCTGTCCCTGCCCGACGATATCAAAAGAGGCCTCATGGACGGACGTATTACCGAAGGCCACACGAGGCCGCTTCTCATGTTGACTGATCGTCCTGACGAGCAAAATACCTTGTACAAAGAGATCATGGTCAAAAAGTTATCGGTTCGTGATGCTGAAAAGGTCGCGCGTAAAATCGCCCAAGACCGCGTCCGTAAAAAAGAGTTCGTCGTGGATCCCGCGATTCGTAATTACGAGAAACAACTGTCCGAGAACCTTGGCACTCGGGTTCACATCGAACCCAAAGAAAACGGAGGGCAAATCACCATTGATTACTTTACGATCAAAGACCTCGAGACCATTTTAGCCTCGATGCAAAAGGTTGAACGCGAGAACAGTATGATGGATTCCTACCTGAAAGGAAGACCAAGCGCGAGCGAGGTCATCACCTCGACCACACCACTTGTCGCCAAGGCACCGCAAGAAGAAGATTCATATGATCCTGAACCTCGGGCCGAAGAGGTGATTGAAGATATCGAAATCTTCGAAGAAGTTAAAGAAGATGTCAGAGTTCCTGAAATCCAACCTGATCCCAACCTGTCTGACATACGGGACGATAACGAACCTAATTCAGGGCCAGAATACGAGAAAGAAGAGATGCGTCATGAAAACGACTCTGCGTCTGACGAATGGGTGATTCCAGAGGACGAACCGGCGAAGCAAGAGCCGCCACGCCCCGAACCAACCTACCCGCAACCTGGTTATCAAAACCAAGTTCGGCAAGATGTACCTTACTACCAACCAGATCCTCGTCGTCAGTATCCACCGCAAAATGTTCATTACGGTCGGCCGCCAGAAAGGAAGGGAATCTTTGGGCGATTGTTTGGATAAAATCAGCTTTGGCTGGTTTTTGTTATACTAAGATCATGAAGGATGTAGATCACTACGCAAAAATTATTTGGGACTATATGTTATTACATCATAAATTAGAGAAAGTGGATGCGATTTTTGCATTAGGATCTACCGATTTGCGTACACCAAAAAGAGCTGCAGAACTTTATCATCAGGGATTTGCGCCGTATGTAATTTGTTCTGGCGGGGTTGGTAAAATTAAGGATTTTGATTTAAGTGAAGCTGAAAAATTTAGGGATATTTTAGTCAGAAAAGGTGTCCCAGAGGACAAAATTATTTTAGAGAAGAAAGCCTCGAATACAGGTGAAAATATTACCTTTACCAAAGAGTTGTTAAAAAATCTCAATTTTGATTTCAATTCTTTTATTCTTGTTCAAAAGCCTTATATGGAGCGTCGAACCTATGCAACCTTTAAAAAGCAATGGCCTGAGCCCAGAATTTTCGTTACTTCGCCGGCTATTTCCTATGAAGATTATTCTCAAGATAGATCTTTTAAAGAAAAGTTTACTAATCTGATGGTCGGCGATCTCCAGAGAATTGTTGAGTATCCAAAACTTGGTTTTCAGATAGAACAAGATGTTCCTGATGAGGTGCTCGATGCCTGGCAAAAACTTGTCGATATGGGTTATACAAAATATTTCTTAAAATAAAACACCACAAGGGTGTTTTATTTATTAAAGAATTTATTCCACAAACTATGTTCTTTCAGATATCGTTCAATGTGTTTCTTGGCGATACCGGTCTTGACGTAGCCTAGCCACTTGCTCGACGGGGTACCTTTTTTATTGGTTTGAATTTCTACGATGTCGCCACTATGGAGAACTGTTTTCAAGGCCGCATTTTTACCATTGATGGTGGCTGCTTGGGCCGCATTACCAATCTCGCTGTGGATGGTGTAGGCAAAGTCGATCGCTGATGCGCCCTCGGGCAGGTCAAGGACGTCCCCCTGTGGGGTAAAGACGAAAATACGATCGCTAAAGAGGTCGGTCTTTAATTCCTTCAAAAAGTCTTTTTTCTGATCGCTGTCTTCTTGTAGATTTTTTAATTCTGATAACCATGATAAGGAATGTTTATCGGCGACCGTTGAACCACGACTCTTGTACACGTGGTGAGCTGCGAAACCGTACTCGGCAAATTCATGCATTTCAGGGGTTCTAATTTGAATCTCGGCAATACCACCGTCGCCAGTAAAGATAGTGGTGTGAAGGGACTGATATCCGTTCACCTTTGGGAGGGCGATGTAGTCTTTGATACGGCCAGGCAAAGGTCGCCAGGTCGAATGGATAATTCCGAGGACGCGATAACAATCATCCACCGTCGGTACAATCACGCGCAGAGCCACAATATCGTATATTTGTTCGATATCCATGTTTTTACGCTGTAGTTTTTTCCATAAACTATAGCGACCCTTTACCCGTTGGTGGGTCGTGATGTCTTTGATCCCATGTTTCGCCATTTCGGTCTTGAGGTTACGCCAGACCTTCTCGAGGTATTTTTCATTCAGTTTTTTCTTTTGTCTTAAGAGGCTCGCGACCATTTCATACTCGTCAGGATAGGCAAAGGGGAAGGACGCATCCTGTAATTCTCCAACCAGACGTCCCATTCCCAAACGATAGGCAAGGGGAGCGTAGATCTCGATCGTTTCCAATGCAATACGCTTTCGTTTCTCTGGTTTTACGAATTCAAGGGTCTGTACGTTGTGCAGGCGATCCGCTAGTTTAATGATCACCACGCGAAAATCTTCGGCCGTTGCAATAAAGAATTTACGCAGGGATTCAACGTGACGTTCGCGGCCGCGGTACTTGAGCTTTCCCAATTTGGTGACTCCATTCACCAAAAACACGATTTCGTCTCCAAACTGTTCCTTGATCTCTTCTTCGGTTACGGGCGTGTCTTCGATAACATCGTGTAAAAATCCCGCCGCAATGGTGGTAGCGTCAAGACCGAATTCAGCTAGGTTTCGAGCGGTTGCAAACACATGATTAAAATATGGTTCACCAGATGATCGTTTTTGCGGTTCGTGTGCGTCTTTGGCTACCTGGTAAGCTTTTTCAAGGAGGTTCTTCTCCCAACGGTTTGGCTTGGTCCGCATCAGGTCGTAGATCCCACTTAAGTCAGTCGTCATGCTACCAAGTATACACCAGGCAGGGTAAAGAAAAACGTGCTACTATATGCGTATATGTGGTACATCATCATCGCAGGTATCATCCTGTTTTTCTCGATTATCAAGCAGATTAACCAGTATCAGCGTGGCGTGGTCTTTACTCTCGGACGGTTTACTGGAACCAGGATGCCAGGCTGGCGACCGATTATCCCGATTGTTCAAAAACTGTACAAGGTCGACATCAGGACCAAGACCGTTGATGTTCCGAACCAGGAAGTCATCACCCGCGATAACATTCCCGTCCAGATTAACGCGGTCGTGTACTACAAAATCAAAGACGCTCCGAAATCAATCATCGAAGTTGAAGATTTCCGCTACGCAGTGTCCCAATTAGCCCAAACGACGATGCGTAACGCGGTGGGTGAACGAACGCTTGACGAGCTCCTTCAGAAACGAAACGAGATTGCCGAGATGATCAAGGTCGACCTCGACCTGAAAACCGATCCTTGGGGTATTGATGTTGAACTTCTTGAACTCAAAGATGTCATTATTCCGGATGATCTCAAGAGGACGATCTCAAAAGAAGCTGAAGCCGAACGTGAAAAACGTGCCGTTATCATCAAGGCCCAGGGTGATCGCGAGGCGGCATCAAACCTCGCCGAGGCCGCCCGAACCTTGAATTCGACCCCAGGGGCAATGCATTTGCGAACCCTCCAGGCGGTGAATGACCTCTCGTCAGACCAATCAAACACGACGATCTGGATGCTGCCAATTGAAGTTCTCGAAGCGGTGAAGGGAATTAAGGATCATTTACAGAAATAGCACCCATTTGGTGTGCTTTTTATTTTTTGTTATAATGATTTTTATGAGAGAACAACTGACAATACGATCAGTTAACGATTAAACCGAGGTTTTTCACGACCTCGGTTTTCTTTTGGAACACTTTGGTCATCCTCGCGCAGGCGGGGATCCAGGAACATGAGACCTATGAAAAAGAAAACACAAAAAAAGAAGACGAGAAAATACATCTTTGTCGTAGGTGGCGTGATGAGTGGCGTGGGGAAGGGTATCACCGCATCATCGATTGGTAAGATTCTGCAATTCGCTGGTTATGAGGTATCGGCGGTAAAGATCGACCCTTATGTGAACGTCGACGCTGGTACTATGAACCCAACCGAACACGGTGAGACCTTTGTATTGGAAGACGGCTATGAAACTGATCAGGATATGGGAAACTACGAACGATTTTTAAATCGATCCTTAACCCGTGATTCGTATATGACAACAGGATCGATTTATCAAACTGTCATTAACCGTGAACGTTCGCTTGGTTACGGAGGTAAAACAGTATCGGTTGTGCCACACGTTCCCTTGGCCGTGATCGACCAGATACAACGGTCAGCCGACAAGGAAGACGCCGAGATCACCGTCGTCGAAATTGGCGGTACCGTGGGCGAGTATGAAAATATCCTCTTCCTCGAGGCGGCCCGCATGATGAAACGCCAGTCGCCACAGGATGTTGCCTTTGTCCTCGTGTCGTACCTGCCAGTACCTGGCACCCTAGGGGAAATGAAGACTAAACCAACCCAGCAGGCCGTTAGAACTCTACAGGAATCTGGAATCTTCCCAGACATTATTGTCGGTCGCAGTCCTGGTATTATGGATGATCGCCGTCGCGGCAAAATTGCGACTTCATCGATGCTGCATGATGAGGATATTATTTCAGCGCCCAACCTTAGTAGCATTTACGACCTTCCTGAACATTTTGTATCAGAAAACCTTGATCAAAAACTTCTTCGTAAATTATCCCTAAAATCGCGCAGCAACCAAAAAGGAATAAAAAACCGCCAGGCCTGGAATCGTTTTGTGAACAAAACCAAGAAATCACAAGGCGAGGTCAGCATCGCCATCGTCGGTAAATATTTCGGCACGGGTGATTTTGTCTTGTCGGATGCTTATGTATCGGTGATCGAGGCGTTGAAATTCTCGGGCGCCGAGCTAGGTGTCAGTGTTAAGATTGATTGGCTGCAGGCGCAAGATTTTGAAGGTACCGAAAAAAAGAAGAACTTAAAACGATTACATAATTACGGCGGCGTTATTGTACCGGGCGGGTTTGGATCGTCCGGCATCGACGGTAAACTTGCGGTTATCGAATATGTCAGGATGAACAAGATTCCGTTCCTTGGTATTTGCCTTGGTATGCAGATGGCATCGGTGGAATTTGCGCGAAATGTATTAAAACTGAAAGGCGCCCACACGACCGAGGTGAATCCTGATACCGATCATCCCGTTATCGATATCCTGTCGGAACAGAAAGAAAAATTGAAACAAGGTGACTACGGCGGATCGATGCGTCTGGGATCTTACACCGCAAATTTGAAACCCGGCAGCCTCGCCCGCAAGGTATACAAGAAGGCAGCAATCAGCGAACGCCACCGCCACCGATATGAATTAAATACAATCGGGAATGAATACCAAAAGATGTTCGAGGAGAAGGGTTTCCATGTATCAGGCACCTCGCCTGATGGGGTATTAACCGAAATCGTCGAGCTTGATCAGAAACTCCACCCGTTCTTTGTCGGCGTTCAATTTCATCCGGAGCTGCAAGCACGGCCCCTCGACCCGCATCCTTTGTTTACGGGGTTGATTAAGGCAGCGAAAAACAAGAAATGATTCTTGTTTTTTATTCTATTTTTCTTTTATATTTTGGTATAGTTTGAATATGTTAATTCTTGTTTGTGGAAATATTGCAGTTGGAAAATCAACCGTTGCTCGTCTTATTCATAACAAAATTGGAGGGATTATTCTTCAAACTAATGAAATTAGAAATAAGTGGTACCCCAATCCTTCTTATTCAGAGGAGGAGATAGATCATGTTTATGATTTATTTTTTAATGAAGTAAAAAATAGTTTAAAAAACAAAAATGTTATTTTAGATGCAACATTCTCTTCTAGCAAAAATATAAATCGAGCTTTAGACATAGCCAAGAGTATGTCGAAAAAATATTTTGTTATTGAAGTTTTGGGACCTAGTGATGAGCAAATTAAACAAAGAATATTAGAGAGGAAGGAAGATATTAATAAAACTGATTTCAACCAATACTTAAAGGTTAAGGACAGTTTTGAGCCTATTATCGAGCCGAAGATTGTTATTCACAATAGAGGGAAACTTCAAGATTTAGAGAGACAAATCGCTGAACTATCTTTTTGAAAAAACCACCCCTTCAGGTAGTATAGAAGCTATGAATAACAAGGGATTTGACGCTCAGAAAATTGAGAAAAAATGGCAGGATTGGTGGCGGGAGAACCAGACCTACCGCACGGAAAACCAGGTAGCAGGCAAGGAAAACTTCTACGCCCTGTCTGAATTTGCCTATCCATCGGGAAACCTCCATGTGGGCCATTGGTACGCCTTTGCCGTGCCTGATATCTACGCTCGATTCAAACGAATGCAGGGTTACAATGTTTTGTATCCGATGGGATTTGACGCCTTTGGCTTACCAGCTGAAAACGCGGCGATCAAACGCGACCTCGATCCTAACAAGTGGACCTACGAAAACATGGATTATATGAAAAAACAGCTCACATCGATGGGGGCGAGTTTTGATTGGTCTCGAACCTTGGCGACCTGTGACCCATCGTACTACCGGTGGACCCAGTGGATGTTTGCCCGGTTTTTCGAGAACGGCCTCGTCTACCGTGATGTGACTAAGGTGAACTGGTGTGAACACGATAAAACGATTCTCGCCAACGAACAGGTGGTTGCAGGTGCTTGCGAACGTTGTGGTAACCAGGTGATTCAAAAAGACATGCCGCAATGGATGATGAAGATCACCGATTTTGCCGACGCTTTGGTGGATGATCTTGAAAAACTTCCGTGGGATGATTCGATTAAACAGGCCCAGCGTGAATGGGTCGGACGAAAAGAGGGTAGCCTGATTCCTTTTACGATTCGTGAAACTGAAACTTACGATGTAAACACAGGTCCAGGGGATGACGCCTTTCGTGAAGGTCAACCAATCGTCGAACGTGACAACGTCGTTGTGATTATTGAACACCCTGACAAGGATGAATTTTTGTGTGCCAAATGGAAACAGGTGGATTGGCAGGGATTTGTCACTGGCGGCATTGATGAAGGCAAGACTCCAGAAGAAACCGCCTTGGAAGAAGTACGCGAGGAAACCGGATATCAGAACCCAGAAATCGTACAGGCCTACGACCGTTCATCGCACGGGTTGTTTTGGCATGTCGTCAAAGAACAAAACCGCAAAGCGAACTATCGTATCGTTCACGTAAAACTAAAGGATCTGGAGAGGGAAGAATCCTCAGCCGAGGAACAAGCCATCGCAGAATTCGTATGGGTACCACGTGCCGAGGTGAATGATTTTTTGAAACGTGAAGATATGCGTTATCCATGGCGAGTGGTTTCGGGTGAAGATACTCTCGATCAAGTACAGGTATTCACGACCCGTGCTGATACCTTGTTTGGCGCAACCTACCTCGTCCTGGCACCTGAACACACTCTTGTAACTTCATTAAAAAATCGCATCGCCAATAGTGATGAGCTTGATGCGTACCTCACCGAGGTGTCTAAAAAATCAGATCTCGACCGACAACAATCAAAGGAAAAAAATGGCGTCGAGTTAAAAGGGGTCGAAGCAGTAAACCCAGCAACCGGACAGCCAATTCCAATATGGATTGGCGATTACGTTCTTCCGAATGTGGGAACTGGTGCGGTTATGGCCGTGCCAGCGCATGACGAACGTGATTGCGAGTTTGCCTTGAAATACGATTTACCGTTTCGTTTTGTAGTACTACCGTCGGCAGGACCAGTGGGGAATTCAAGGCAGCTGATTACCACAGGCGAAAACGCGTTTATCCTCTCAGCAGGTGCAACCGAAGAAAAAGGGCAATCTCAAATCAATGCTGAATGGAATGCGATGTACGACCTCTTGGGTGAATGTGCTGACGGATACCTTCCGAAAGGTAAGCGGTTCTCGTGTACTTTTGAAGGTAAACTCATTAACTCGCCAGATTTCAACACCCAAACTTCAGAAGACGCACGTCGAAATATTACCGATGTAGTTAGTGGAGCATTAACCACCACCTATCGTATTCGCGATTGGGGTATTTCACGGCAGCGTTACTGGGGATGCCCGATTCCGGTTGTCTATGATCCTGAAGGCACCCCACACCTGGTGCCCGATGAACATCTGCCGTGGTTACTTCCCGAGGATGTCGACCACACTCCTGACGGTACTGCACCTCTTGCCCGATCAGAGGAATTGAAGAAGAGAACCGAAGAAATCTTTGGTAAAGGTTGGACACCCGAGGTGGACACCATGGATACCTTTGTTGATTCATCATGGTATTTTTATCGTTACCTTGATAACCAAAACGAAGATGTTTTTGCGTCGAAAGAAGCGATAGATGCTTGGATGCCGGTGTCGATGTACTTTGGCGGGGCAGAACACACGACGATGCACCTCTTATACAGTCGATTCTGGGTGAAGGCGCTTTATCGATTAGGTTTGGTGTCCCATGATGAACCCTATCAAGGACGCCTCAATCGCGGATTGATTCTCGGCCCTGATGGGAACAAGATGTCAAAATCAAAAGGCAACGTCATTGATCCTGACGAAGTTGTCAGTCATGTCGGCGCAGATACGGTACGCATGTACCTGGCCTTTATCGGTCCCTTTAATGAACCAGGTAGTTATCCTTGGGATCCGAACGGAGTCGTTGGTATTCGTAGGTTCCTTGAACGATTCTGGCGCTTATCTGAACATATCGTTGATACCGAATCAGACCAGGTAACCTCTGCCTTGCATAAAACTATCCTCAAGGTCACGGATGATATTGATCGCCTTAAATTAAACACGGCGATCTCGACCTTGATGATCTTTGTGAATGACGCTGAGAAAGCTGGCGGGATAAGTAAAAATAGTTATGAAATTTTGGCTCGATTGATCGCACCGTTTGCACCTCACCTCGTCGAAGAATGGTGGCAGACAGCGGGTGGGTACGATACCTCGGTCCACCTCGCTGATTGGCCCGTTGCCGATACGTCATTGATTATGAATGAGAGTACGACTATCGGCATACAAATTAACGGTAAGGTCCGTGCCGAAATTATTGTCTCAGATGATGAAGACGAGGACACCCTTCGCGACCGGGTGATGGCACTACCTGAAGTGGTGAAATGGACCGAAGGGAAGGAAGTAAAGAAATTTATCTATATCCCTGGCAAGGCAATCAGTTTAGTTATAGTTTAAAACCCTCATCACAAAGGGTTTTTTATTGCGATGATCTGTTCTACTATTCGATCGAATAGTAGAACAGATCATTTTGGTGAGACAAGGAAATCATTCTTAAATTCGTACGAATTTAAGAATGATGGGATGATAGAAGAGAACTTGTAATTTGAACTTAAAATGGTATATTCAAAGCATATGAAGAAACATATCGGAACCATTATTGCTGCCATTATTCTTGTTATCATTGGGATCTACCTTATCAACCAAGGGCAACGCCGCAATGACGCGGATGCACCAAGCCCACGTACCGAGATTATCAACGGTGAAGAAGTCACCCTCGATTACCCGTACGTTGAATCGTTCTCGAACGCAACCTCAAACGCACAAGCAGGTTCGTCGTCAGGTGCTTCTTCGCGAGGTGGAACTGCCACTACCTCTTACGCTGCTCAGGCGATCAATGCGGTAACGGCACCATTCACTCTTGGCTTTTATTACCTCAAGAACATCGCCGAGATTGGTCTTGATGGATGTGTCGACCAAGAAGTTGACGGGGAAGATGACGATGTTGATTTTCCAGACTATGACGAAGACAACCTTACCGTCACCAGCGTCGACTTTGTCGGCAAGAGCGCCTTTCTCTTTGTCGATGTTGATGAAGAACCCGAAGGACTCTGCGCGACCCTGTTCCAACACAACGCGATCCCGACGAACATCATCGACGCGATTCATGTGATTGTGAATTAAGAAATCACCTCGGACAAGGTGTTTTTTTATTTGACGACTCTTCCCGATAGAAGTATGGTGGTTGATGAACTTTTAACTTTTAAAACAAAAGAATATGAGCGAAAGAAACGAGGTAGCTTACTACATAGACCGTTATCACCGTGAATGTTTATTACAGGCACCAGGAGATAAAATCGGCAGGATATTATTTTCTTCATTTCAATTGGTATTATCGAGTTTCGAGACAACTCTCAGAGATATTCCATCAAAAAGAAAATATTCAAAAGAAGAGCAATCCCTCATAGACCAAGGTTTTAATGAAAATCTAAATACCATTGAATCTTGGATCAATATGATCGTGGATGACTTAAATGGACGCCTCAATATTAACTTACCCCCCATAGACCTTCATCAGTTTAAACGAAAGATTGACCCAGATGCTCCTAATCTTGGATCGGTTAGATCTGATATGCTCGCACAATCGCAACAAAAAAAGTCCGTATAATCGGGCTTTTTTCTTGTCTATTATTAATGGGCAATGATATGATGATTTTGGTTATGTTTGTCCATCTATACAGACAACAATTATATTATCTATTCTTTATAGCTATTTTAAGTCTATATGTTTTGACGCAAAGCTCTTTTGCCCAAGAAGACCCTGGTTTTTCGGTATCACCGACCCTTCACGCGGTCGCTGAGGGTGGATTTTTTGACCAGGTAACTACCTGGGAAGAAGGCAGAATTCCCGAATCCTCTGATGTTGTAGAAATCAATGGACTCGTAAGACTTCGATCTGATACGACGGTTGCTGGGATTTATATAACGAATGGCTCAACAATAAATGGAAGCGGTTTTACTACCTATGACCTCGATGTGACGGGTGGATTATTGAATGATGGAACGGTTGGCCAATACGTCTTACCAACTGCCCTTGGGTCAATTGGTGGACTAGGAATCTGGAATAATAATCAACTGCGTTTGAATGGTGAATCAACGCGAATTATTAATGGAACTATTCCTATCAATGTTTTCCTGGAAACCCCGATCACTCTTGCGGGGAGTCCGATTATCTTTTGGCCCTCTCTTACTACGAATCATTATGCGATTACCTTCGAGGGGTCTGAGGCGACACTCAACCTCACCACAGTTTCAGGCGATGTTAGTACAAACGCGACCGTCAATTTTGGGGATGATAGTAGCGACGCTACGACTCAAGTCGGTAATGTTAGTGCGACGGCTATCAATTTCTACGGCACGCATACCCTTCGCGATGATACTCTTAGCGCAGATGATGCTATCATGATTCATCCAAGTGCTTCTCTATGGCCGAAATCTTCTGGTACTAATTATACGATTCACACGTATGGTGATCTCATAAATCAAGGAACGATTCTTCAATATATTGATGTGATAGCTCATGGCGGGGTTAGTAATGAAGGTACATGGTTGTCGGATCTGACCTTAAATGGGGAAGTTGTTCGCACCCTTTCAGGATTTTTTGATACTTCGGTAACCTTGGCGACCCCGATTACCTTATCTGATAGTGCTTCGATCGACACTCTCATCACGGACGATTTTCCCCTTACCTTTGCGGACACTGATAATGTTCTATCGTTGAATATCCTTTCAGGAGACCTCGACACGAACGGGATTGTTTGGTTTGGAGTCAATGATCCAACAGAAACCTTACAGGTTGGAAATATCACCGCTCGCTACCTTGTTATAACTGGTAATCACAAAATGCGCAGTTATACCAACGATGTTTTGTTTACCTGGATTAAAGAAGACGCTTCATTAAGCGAGCGCAGTCTTGCGAGCGCTGAAGATATTACATTCACTGGCGATTTATTAAATCAGGGATCAATTAGTCGCTACCTAACTCCGTTCTTGTATGGATCGGTTGATAACCAAGGTACATGGTCACCTACCACGACGCGTCTCGCTTGGGAGGGTGACCCTTTGGCGATCTATTCCTTTCGTATGGCGGACGATGAATCTTCACTTGGTGAAGTAGTGACAAGTTCAGTCACGGGAACGTCGGTTAGCGCTGATCCTGGGACCAGTAGTGATGTATCAGACACCATCGCCTCTGGCATGACGCGGTTTTGGAATATTGATGGTGAAGAGGCGCGATCAATCAATGTCGGGCTTTCAATTCCTGATATATTAAAAGAACAAAATTATTTCGAAGTCTCTGATATTGATGACCTTGTTCGCCTTGAACCATTATCATTTAGCGTTGCCGCTTATAATCCTGATTATGCGGGTGAGGTGGATCTGAGTCTTGTTGATGATTCCTCAACGAGCCTTGGCAGTCTTTCTCTTAGCTCTGGCAACGGAACTTTTTCGATCGATGAACTGGATGTTTCGCCAGGAACCTACCACATCGTTGTTTCAGATGATTACCGAATAGGTGAAGGGAATACCTTTCAGGTCACCGATCCTGAATCTGACGACGATTACTTTAGCCTAGAGCACGACACCAGTTTGCCTTTTGGGACGACGAACCTCGTGGTAAGTATCCTTGCTGATGACTTTGATTACACAGGAACACTGACCTTGGCTATTGATGATCGAGATATCAGTCCGACCGAGGCAGAGATGATTGACGGTTCAGCCGAGTTTTCTTTGGTTTTTGATCTTGAACCAGATACTTACACTTTGTCGGCCATAGCTGGGCATCTATCAGGTTCAAGCAGTTTCACCATTGAAGAAGAAGTCACCGGCGGCGGATCGTCACACACTGATAATAATGAAGACGAACTTGATGACGACACTGAAAATGATCCAATAGCTGATCCAGAATCACCAGAAGAAATCGAAGAAGAACCCATTTACCTCCTTGAAAACAGTTGTCTCGACATTCAATCAGAAGAGCCAAGTATCAGAAAGGGAAGTTCCGATCGCGAGGCGGTGGTGAAATTGCAGATATTCTTGAGGGACCTCGGCTACCTCGGCCCACCGATTGATGGGATATTCGGGAACGGTACCAAGGCAGCCCTAACTGAATTCCAATCCGATAACAACCTCACCAGCGATGGTATCTTCGGTCCTGGAACTTCATCTTTCGTTGATAGTAATTGTGGTGAGATTGAAGGGAAGGAGGAAGTCGGAGAAGAAGAACCTGTAGCTGATGAACCTACTGAAGAATCTGAAGGTGATACAACCTTTATCCAGGATGTGGTTGGTTGGTTCGAAGATGGGTGGAATTGGTTTAAAAACCTTTTCCGTCGTGATCAGCAAGACTTCATCGATGAATCGGTGCGCCAAAACGCTATTCAAGTAAGCACAGATGAATACGGGAATACCATTATCGAAGTGGTTGATAGCGTCAAGCTTCAACAACTAGTAGATGAATATAATATCAAACTTCCTAGCGATGATAAAACCGTCAAAGATGAAAATGGTGAAGAGGTTTCCATACCTCTTCCCGAAGAAATTCTTACTGCAAAAATTCTCGATGTACCATATCTGCCACAGCAAATGTACTACAAAGATGGCGAACCAGTTCCCCTAGGTACTGCAGGATCGGTTGCTTCACCGCTGAAAGGCGGGACCTCAATGTGTACGGGGGCTTCCGCAGTGATGATTGCTAGTTATTACGACGTCTTGCCGAGTTACCTGTCCCAGAACGTCACCTTTAATGGAGAAGTAGTCGATGAAGGCCTTCGTGAATTTATTTGGAATGACAAGGGGCAGAACCTCGACGATTCATGTACTTATCAAGGGTTTGAAGTCGACGGAGCTTTTGCTACGACTTCGCTTGAAGGTTGTGCTTTGGGTTATACCAGCGGCTACGAGGATTATTTTGGGAAAGATAGTATTGATTTGTCGTATCGTCACCTTGATCCAGGATCAGCTAAAAAATTCACCACGATTAAATCATCAATTGATAGAAATCGACCGGTTATGTTTGGTGAACCAGGGCATATCATGGTTGCGGTTGGGTATGCTGATATTCCAGATAAAAAACAGATACGTGTGAATGTTGAAGGAGGTCAACAAGATGTTTTGGTAAATACTGAATTCATCCTTTTGGTAAATGATCCAAAAAGGAATCGAAACAGGTCAAAAAATATTACCATTGATGGAGAGACATCCAGACAGACCTTCTCGGCTGATGGGGCAAAAACGGCTTATCTCGTCGTATCCCAGGGTCAAGGAAAATCAAGTGTAGAATATATATGTAGATCGTCTAGCGATCATGATGAATCTAGATATTCTTGTGTTGAATTTGGAAATACCTCAATGGAGGTTTATAAGTAAATGCGATAAAATATTCTTATGTTAAAGAAAATAATTCTACCAACTCTTTTAATTCTTATCGGTATAATTTTATTTACCAATGGTAAGAGATTAACAGCTGAACAAAATATATCAGAAACAAAACACAGGCTAGTGATTGAATATCCTGACCAGTACTTTGCTGATACTGCAGATGGTGAATTTGCTTTAGGTTATTTGGGTGGGATTGCTTTATTTAGAGACTCTGAAAAAGAAGATATTTTTGTTGATTTTGACTATCGTTTCGAAAAAGAAGGCGACGACACACCTTACCAAGCCGGTGACTCAGGTGCGGGCTTGTGGCCGCCTCAGCCAGATGAACTAGTTGTTCCTTTGACTGACGAATACCAAAAGGTAGGTGAATGGCTAGGACAAAGCTTATATGTAAAAAAAGAGATCGAAGCTTTCGGTACGGTATACCAAGAGGTAGCCCCGGGAACCTTAACCTCGTACATGCCACTTCTTAGTGAAGATCAATCGCGGGTAAATTATTATGACCGATTCATCATCTCTTTCTCACTTGATGAAAACAAATCACTCAAGAGGCAATACAAAGAATTCCTAAAAATCCTTAAATCAATGGAAATCACCTCAATTCAAAAACCAAAATAAGTTCCTTCTTAGATCAAAAACCCCACCTATCAGGTGGGGTTTTGTTTAGGCGACTTTTGCTTCGCCTAGGGTTTCTTTAATTTTGCTGATAGCCATACTTTTCCTCTTGCGATAGTTACCATCGCTAAGATTGAGCGTCTTCATCACCTGTTCTTTTGATTTACCTTCAAGGTAGGTCATATCAATAATCTTTCGATCAATAGGTGCCAGTGCTTTCATTGATGATTTAATCAACGATAGCCTGTACTGAAATTCTTGTTCGTAGTTCAGCTCTTCGTCGAACTTTTCAAAGGTTCCTAAGAAATTTTTCCACAGAACAAGGTGTCGTTTGCTGGACTTTATCTTTAGATAATCAGCCCCCTTATGAAAGGCTATTTGGGTAATCCAGGTCGAGAATTTTGATTCGCCTCTGAACTTGCCTTGGGTTAATTGGACGAAGGCTTCAATGAAGGTTTCTTGGACGAGATCTTCGACGATTTCGTATCGATTTATACCTGATCGCAGTCTGGTCAGAACAGTGCCAAGGTGCCTAAAAAACAAGTGATCAAAGGCTCGAGTATCACCATTCCTGACCATAAGAGTTAGTTCATGATCGGGAAAGGAAGCATAGTTACTATTCATATTTTTTTGGTTATAAGTTTTTTATAAATTAATATATTTATATATAAATGTCAAATACCAGGTTTTAAAAACCATCTTGCCACCCCAGCAATCCTATGTATAATGGCGGGTATTATGAGTAAATTTGCAATTATTGAAACCGGTGGGAAACAATACCGCGTTTCAGAAGGCGATGTAATCAGCATCGAAAAACTTCAAGGAGACTTCAACCAGGGAGACAAAATTGTTTTCGATCAGGTGCTTATGACCGACGACGGTAAGGCATCACAGATCGGTACCCCCTACCTGGCTGGAGCAACCGTGACTGGCGAACTGCTCGAAGAGGGTCGTTCAAAGAAAGTCACCGTTATTCGTTACAAAGCAAAATCCCGATACTTCAAAAAGAAGGGGCATAGGCAGCCGTTCATGAAGATCAAGGTTACCAAACTCGCGTAACAAAAAACCACCTATAGGTGGTTTTTTGTTATAAGAGTTTCCTTATCTCTGTTGGTGAATAGTAAATTTTTCCTCTTCTACCATCATTTTTCTTTACTTCATAAACAACTTCTGACCATGCTAATATGTAGTTTCCTAAACCTTTCTCTATGGCAATTCTGTCTGTCATCTTTTCAAAGTATTCACGGTATCGAGGAAAGAAATAAAGAAGACCGTCAGCAAGTATGCCGAGAGACGTCTTTTTTGTGTAATAGAGGATATGAGCAAGTTCATGTACCATGGCGCCGACTTGGGCTTCGTAAGGCAAGTTTTTGAGGAGAGTAGGCTCTCTTTGTATCGTTGATTGTTCACTAATGCCAATGATGTAGCTTCGGTGAGCGAAGGGATTTAATAAACTTATTACGGCAGGTCTGGCGTAGTAAGGAAGCCGGGATTTTACGAGTTTGAAACTAATCCTTTTATGCTGTAGTTCCGGATAGCGACTGATAGCTTCAACGATTGGTTTTTTGAATTTTTCTGGGAAAGTAATATTTTTCATCAGGTCTGTTGAATTCTCGACTCAAAGGCATATTTCAAGGTCTCGGTGTCAGAATATTCCAATTCAGTTCCCGTTGAAAGTCCGCGGCCCAGGGTCGAGAAGGTCAGATTTGGGAATCGTTCGCGCAGCATGGTGCTGAGGCGTAATCGGGTGTGTTCGGCCTCGGGACTGATTGATAGACCAAAAATCACCTCGGATAAAGTGCCGGCCTTGGTATCACGGGCGACGCGGTCCATCAATTGGTCCACGCGAGCGAAGGACCGTTTTTTCTCGTTCGCGTTGATGAACCCACCCAAGATAAAGTACCGCCCATCGTACACGTGGGTTTTGTGCAAGTTTTCGAAATCGGCGTCTTTCTCGACGATCATTAACTGGGTTGACCCCGCCGCATCACGGCAGGTAGGGCAGACCGAACCCTCGCCCCTCGGGTAGAATCGGTAACATTCGCTGCACTGGGCGACCTCGGCCTTGACGTTGGTGATCGCATCAACCAGGTCCCTGACGTAGCTTGGGTCCTTATGTAATAAAAAGTACACAAATCGCCGTGCCTGTCGTCGTCCAATCCCCGGAAAGGATTCAAAGAGTTCCGAGAGTTTATCAATCCGGTTGTTCATTTGGCTATTATAACAAAAAAACACCTTGATTTCTCAAGGTGGTGATGTGATTATGAATCAATTTCGTTGTTTTGTAATAGGTAGTCACTACTATAGTACCTTATGTACCATTCGATTTTCATAATTTCATTATTATTGGAATCAAAACAACTAATTTCATAGACAACCTTTAGATACGGATCACGCCCCTCTTCATTTCTTAGAACAACTTCTGAGCATTCAAAAATATAGCAGATACTATCCCCAATAGTCAGTGAGGTAAGATTCTTTATATTCTGCTGAAGTTGAACAGGATAAGTATATTCCGTACAAGTAAATATATGATGAATCCATCCCGTCGATAGCGAGCTTATTAACGGACCATGTACAACAGGTCTTTTGAAATGTGACTTCTTAGCGAGTGCTAGGTTCATGTGTACAGGGTTGTTGTCCAAGCTCAGAGTTATATGCTTTTCAACCATATTCTGATCTATTTTCTGAGTATCAGTTTTGAAATTGAGCTTTCTGAGATATTCATGGAGATTTTCATCAAAGATGTTTTTGTATATTTTCATATTAGGTAGATTTAATTTTAAATTTAATTTCCTGTAATTATATATAGATATTTTAATATGTCAAATATGAATCGGTTCTTGGTATACGAGCCTACATAAAGACTTCGTTTAAAACAAAAAAGAATTTCTGGAAATATTTCAACTGTCTGAGCGAAGCGAGTTTTGAAATATCAGAAATTCTTTGTAGTTTTTAGAAGTCTGTTGTGAGCTCAAAGACTTTTGTTTCTTTTCGTCTGAAAAGAAATTAAAATTCATCATCAAGACCGCCCTCCATATCCTGATGCTGTTTATCAAGTTCGAGGAAGGTCGTACGCGCCTCGTCAAAGAAGAGCTGACAGAATCCCACGGCACCGTTTCGATGCTTTTCAACCAGAACATCCGTCACCTGGCTGCGACCGACGCCGTCTTCGTTCCGTTCCTTGTGCAGGAAGATAACGACGTCAGCATCTTGTTCGATGGATCCCGAATCACGAAGGTCAGAGAGCCGAGGCTTGCCACCACGCTGTTCTACCGCACGCGAGAGCTGCGAGAGCGCGACGACCGGCACCTCGATCTCACGGGCCAAGGCCTTTAATGACCGTGAGATTTCGGTCACCTGATTCACCATCGAATCGTAATTCTTATTCGTGGTCATCAATTGAAGGTAGTCCACCATAATGAGGCCAAGGCCGTGTTCAGCCTTGAGGCGACGCGCGGTTGATCGCATTTGGTTGATGGTGTTACCTGGTTTGTCATCGATGTAGATTGGCGCCTTTGACAAGGTCTCCATCGCGACCGAGATGCGCGCGTAGTCGTCGTCGGTGAGGCCCTTTCCGGTTCTGATGCGCCAGGCGTCGACCTGTGCCTCGGCGGACAGCATACGATCGGCTAATTGATCAGCAGACATTTCGAGCGAGAAGAATCCGATCGGTACGTTATGATTAACCGCCGCCTTTCGGGCGATGTCGAGGGCGAGGGACGTCTTACCCGTCGATGGACGCGCGGCCAAAATAATCAAATCTGATTCTTGGAATCCCGATAAAATGCGGTCGAGGGCTGCGTACCCCGTCGGCACCCCGCGCAAGGTATCGTCGCCTTCGGCGAGGCGTTCGATTTTCTCCCAAGATTTTGGAATCAGGTCCTTCATGCTGGTAAAGGTGCGGCTGCCTTTGGTATTCGACGTCACCTCGAACACCCGTTTTTCAGCCTGGTCGAGGACCGCATCGATGTCCTCGCCCTCGTTAAAGCCAAGTTCTGTTACGACCTCACCAGCCTCGATCAATTTCCTGAGGCTCGACTTGCTCGCCACCGTTTTCGCATAGTAATCAAGGTTTGTTGATGAAGGCACCGTTCCGGCGACCTCGTTCAGGTACGATACGCCCCCTGCTTGGTCGGTGAGGTTCAGCGCCTTTAATTTTTCTGATACCGATACGATGTCGATCGGATCACCCACGCGGGCAAGGTCAGCCATGACGCGGAAGATGACGCGGTGTTTTTGGACGTAGAAATCGTCTTCCGAGATCTCGTCGATTACCTCGGCCAGGGCAATTGGCCGCAGCATAATCGATCCAAGGAGTGCGCGTTCGGCGTCGATGTTTTGCGGAGGAATGCGGATGTTGGTGGTCTTTTTCTCTGCCATACTTTCGCATTGTAGCGAAGCCGGACCTTCGGACAAAATCGTCCCTGTGGGGAGCCTGTGGAATGGTGGGGATAAAAATAAAAAAACACCAACAATTTAACTTGTTGGCGTATGGTTGTGGTTGCTTTAGAAGTCTTCTTCCCAGGGTCTACCGTAGGGAATACCAAGGAGCCGATCAACCTTTCTTCCTAATTCAAAAAGATCGATAGGTTCTTTTTGTTTTTTTTGTCTTTTTTGGTGCCAGCGCAGAAGCTTCTTTCGGTGTTGTTTTGACGACATGGTTATATGGGTTTTTTCAGAGTATACCTTTGTGTGATGAATAGTCAAAAGAAAATGGTATGCATGTCCTTATGTCAATAGGGAAGGGGAAGCTTACCTACGACGAGAGGTGTGAGTAATCCTTACATAATATATTAATATGATATAATAAATTCATGCACGGACATTCACCAGAATCATTAGAAAACTCCATCGAGAAGAAAGAGGATGTGATCGAACTGAAAGAAATCCTTCGATCAAAGGAGAAATTAAAGATGGATAATGTTGAATCGACCATTCCCTGGCACGATTATTTGTTGGTGTCAAAAAAAGATGGCTCAAACATCGAAGTCTTTAACCACTCTCTAGAAAAAGAGGAAACAACCCTTATAAAAACTTCAACTTCTTTTGAAGTGAATAGAAGGAATTTACCTGAATATGATGGGGTGCCCAAGGTTGATAATCTTTATTCTTTTTCTTTAACGGGTGACCAGGAGTGGTCTCGGTACGATGTTCAAAAGGCCCCGGAGTACATGCAGGGGGTTCTTACTTATCTAGCTAAGAAGCAGCATCATTTAAATTCAGTGAGTCAGGTTTCTTCTAAATACACTCTTCCACGTGATTTAAAAATACTAGAGCGAGGTAAATATTTAGTCTTTGTGGATCCTGATACAAAGTCTTATGAGACCTACGTTACTACCAACGAAAACGGTATTGTCCTTTCCCCCGAGAATTGGAAACATCATAAATGGGACTCCAAGACGATGCCAGAAGAAGTCAAAGATGTCATTGCTGAGACAGTTTGTCTCCCGAACGAGGGATTTTCAGACTTAAACAACGACAAATATTCCGCGATAGTTACTGGTACTAGTATTAATATCGTTGATTCAAAAAAACCAAATGAAAAACCCTTGTACTCTGATATTATTCCGGAGGTTAAAGAGAATATTATCAGTGATCCCTCTAGTCCAGAAATAATTTACTATGTATCGTTTGATAACCCAGACGGCATCGTTCGTATAGACTTTTCTGGCGGCATCCAATCTCCCGAGAAGACAAAGGCTAAGTTACCGAAGAAATATGAAAATATTAGAAATTTCCAATTAGATCCGACGGGAACCTTTTTCTTATTCTATTCCGGAGATGAGTTGGTCTTGCTGACTAAGGATACCTTGGAGGAAATCTCACGAAAGAAGGGGGTTTCAGCTGTAAACTTTGATTCCAAGGGGAACATCACCGCAGTAAATGAAGAAGGTTACCTGGTCAAGTATGCTCTTGAGATGGACTCCTTACAAGAACGCATTGCTGCCAATCGAGCAAAGAAGATTTCAGAAGGGGTTGATATTGAAGAAATCTTTAAAAATTCTAAGACACGGCAGGAGGCGTATAATGATACCGATAACAAGCATTTCAAGGAACTCAAGGATCAGTACGAAGGCATTACCCGAAAATACCTTAGTTCGGTCGTCGATGCTTCTAGCGCGAGCATCTTTCGAACAAATTTAGAACTCATCAAATCAAGATTGCGAAAAGAAGGATTGAAGGAAACACAAATCAATTTCATCCTCAATGATGTTGAAAACGACTTCCTTGCCAAGGAGCGCGAATTTGCCAAAGACGAAGTCGTTCGTATTGTTGATCTTGTAAGGAAAGACCTTGAAGGAGACCTTTCGATGAAACTCATCTCACATTCGCGGGAACAATTACGTACATTACAATCGCTCGAGAACGTCATGGATCAAGAGGCCCGAACCCTCTACAATGATGTTCTGCATGAACTGGATCGACGGGCCAACCAGTTGTTCCAGAAGGAAGGGAAGCAGGTGATGGAGGAGATCGACAACCTCCTCGGCGGGATTAAAAATGAGCTGTCCGCTATCGAGACGATGCGTGACTTTAACACCTGGGACGAGTTTCAGTTGCCTAAATACAAAACGCGTTTCCAAGACATGCTTCGTGATGTTCCTGTTGAGGCGAACGATGCGTACCAAAAAATCAACGATGCGCGTAACAGCCTTGAACTCCTTGCCAAAACGTATCGGGATAAGTTCAAGAAGGAATACGCAAAAGTTCGCGAATCTGCATCGATTCGTGTCGATCAACTAGCAGACAACCTCTATGAGGATATACAAGCCTTCAAGAACCGTCTCAACGAAAAAGAATTTGGTGATAAGGGTTCAGCAGAACAATATATTTCTTCAAGCGAGAGCAAGAAGCTTTTGGAAGCCGAGATTGAAAAGCTAGGGACTGATAATCCCGATAAGGCTCGAGAGTTACGTAGGGAGTTAAAGGTGGGGGTTGCACAAATTCTCTATGACGTTGAAGCAGGTACCCATACAACGGTTGCCGAGACTGGTCAGCAGATGGTTATGTTTGGTAATGAATCGTTTCCACGGTATGAAGCAAAAGTTAAGGAGCAATCTGAACGACGTGTTGAGATGACTTTTGAGGCCAATAAGAACACTGCTGGCGTCGGGGTAAAACCTGGGGAGATGTATGGTGATGTGATGATGTTGGTCACCAATCCTGATGGTTCAAAGACAAAATCACGCGTGTTCGCAGACAGGGAAGACGAGGATGAGTGGCGTTTGGGATTGAAAACCGTTCGTGGTGTTGATACCCAACCAACGTACATGTCTGCCAATGAATTTAAAGATCTGAGAAACAAGTACCGCGACTGGGCAAGTGAGGAAGGAAAACTGAAACAACAGTATGAACAACTACGAACTGATTTAGCTCGGATTTACTCTGAACGGGCGAAGCCTGACGAAGCGCGAAATAAATCAGACCAAGAGTGGAAGACGCGCTATACCGAGAAGTATGAAGAATACAAAACCTTCCTTGGCGAAAATAATGTAGCCCTCTTTAGGCACATGGATAAAATCGCAAGTCAGGAGGTGATTGATGAAAATGGCAAGGGATTTGTTCCGAGGTGGCGATCTAACTGGGTGGTTGATTCAGAAACTCAAAATAATCTACAAAAGATGGCCGAGTTATTTAAGATGCAACTTGAACTCGGAGAAGGGATCCTCAACCTCAACGGACATACGGGAACCGGTAAGGATGTACTGTTGAAGATGTTTAGCAACAGAACGAATCGCCCTTACTTCTCGACTGATTGTACCAAATGGACAACCGAATTTGAATTGTCCGAAGACGTTATGTTGGAATCAAAGGATGGAGCAACCCAAACCATTAAGGTTCCTTCGGCGGTGTTGCGTGGCATACAGACTCCCGGATCTATTGTTTATTTCAATGAGGTGAACGGCATGCCCGAACAGTCTCAAATTTTTCTCCATGCATTGTGGGATGAAAAACGCGCATTAACTCTCAAAACAAGTTCTGGCAAGGTTATTGAGGCTGATCCCTCTGTTCTCCTTGCCAGTTCGATGAACCCTAACTATCCAGGCACCTTTGATCCTCAATATGCTACGAAGAGTCGCATGGTTTCAATGGAGGTTGGATACCCTGATCTAGAGATTAAGCCTGATCCTGAGGATACCAACAAAAATCCTAAATTTAACTCTGCGGAAGCTATGCGAATTGCTCGTAATACTGGATCCCTTGAGGATCTTACCCTTGATCCTAATCTTGAACACAATGAGTTTGTTAAAGTTTGGGATAGGTACATAAATGGCATCGATAACGATGCGCCAGAGTTGAATAGCGTCCAAGAATTTGATCTCCAGACTATTAAGGCACTCGTTCAGTTTGGTAATTTATTACGTGTAGACTTTATGAAGAATTTTGAAGATTCACGCGAGTCTCGAAATGCTCTTCCTGTCAAGCAACCTATTACTGCGCGCGAGTTTCAGCGTTGTGCATATGCTCTAGGTAAAATCTCAGTTGAGGATAAGGCCACTGCTGATCCAGATGTCGTTGCTAAGGATCTCCTCGAACGATTCTTCTTGAGCCATATTTACAGCGAGTCTGATCGTTCTAAAATTAGACAAACTATGGCTAGTTGGTCTTCGAAGAATAGGGTGGCTTCATAGTGATCATGGATAAATTTTTCGAAAAACTAACACAAAAGCAGGAACAAACATCTTCGAAAGATTTTCGTAAGTACGCTCGCGAGATGATCTTTCTGGCCAACCAGGCAAAACAGGGAAATATAAGAGTTTTGCCCGGAAAAGAATGGGGATTTCATTACTCGGTTGATAGTCACGAGCGTACTGAAATTCTCCAAGGACTCATTGATGGAAAATACTCGGCAGAAGAGGTGTCTGGGAAACTCAGACCCGATGCTTTGTTGTACAAGGTGGAAGACTTAGAACAACGAGGATTGCCACAAGTGCAAAGTGAGATTTTTGAAAAAACAGCGTTAATCGAAAATTATGATTACTCTGAATTTTCTGAATTCATGCGCTCTATGAAAGATGTGGACGCTACTCCAGAAACTATCCAAACAATTTATGATGGCATTGCTAAGGGACGGATACAAAAGAAACTCCACGATGCTTACAGTCGTCAAGGGAAACAACAGATCGAATCATCGTTAAATCGGGAAGCAGAAATCATCAAGGAGAATATCAGTAACCTTTCTAAAACTGATAAGGTTATTTCTAGTTTGAGATTCGATTGGATGGCAAATCAATTTGGAATCGCGAGTGAACAAGATTGTGATCAAGTAATTTCCCAACTCTCGGGGGAAGAACGGGAACTTTTCAATCGTTTATCTGAAACATACGGAAAATATGTTGATACTGGCGATAGTGGATCATTTAAAGAACTCGTTGAATCCACGCGAAAAGAACTCCCTCGCATTGAACGCGGTTCGTCCAGAGGAGGTGTTAGTGAGAGCATGCAGCAGCTTGACGAGGTGCTTGACCAATACAAAGATGAGGTTGGCTACCCTGGAACAGAGCAAGACCCAGCTATTCCACCGGAAGATTCAGATGAATACCACACACCCCCTCCACAAGCCCAAGGTGCCAATGCGTTGGAAAAAGGCCCAAGTCGTGCTATCTATGAAATTCAGCCAGGTCTCACAGGTTATTTCATTAGCGGAAGAAAGAGTTACTTTGACGTCGAGAGGAAAACATGGAGTAAAAAGAAACAAACTTCAACTTATTCAGGGAAGGTTTCACAATCCTCATATGTTATTTCAGGCGCTCTCAATCAGGGGATAAAATCACTCCCTCTTCCTAATTCGTATGCTCTTGACACTAACACCCTAACTTACGAGGGGGTTGAGCCGCGTATATTACGTGACCAAAATGGTTGTTTCTATTTAGAGTCACGGGGACCAAGCACCTTTTCAATTTCCTTTGGTAAGGAAGACTTTCTCTTTATAGGAAAACCTGTTCCGGAAGATACGAGTTCTCTATACAAGGGGGTACTCTCTGAAAAAACAGAAAAGAAAATTAAAAATCTCCACGGTTCAATTTTACAAAAGGCAGAACAGGTACGGCAGTACATTTTAGCGAATCATTTCTATCCAGGTGGTGGAAATCTTCAATCAGCTCAAGCATTGCAACATAAGCTGAGGGTTGAATCTACAGGTAATAACTATCTACAAAACATCGACTTGTCAGAGTATCTTGAATGTTATTCTGCTAATACCAAATTTATTGCCATGTTACGTGCAGCCAAAGTCCCATCCCGTTTGGTTACGGGTTATCATGTGGAAGGTCAAAAAGATAACACTTCAAAGATAACTCAAAACTCAGGACATGCGTGGTCAGAGGTTTGGGATGGCTCTCGGTGGGTGCGTTTTGATGCTACGCCGCAGGCCAAGCCTGAGGACGGAAATAACGAAAGTGGAGGGGAACCTATGAATCCTGGCGAACAGGCTGATGATGGAGGTCAGGAGAGCCCTCAAGACATCAATCAGCAACAAAATTATGATGAATCAGAAAAAAGTAATGCGTCAGACTCATCCACAGAGAACAAAAAAGAAGTTGATAATCAAGATCTCGAGCAAGGTCAGCACGATTTAGATCAAGCCAAAGAACAGGTGCAAGAAATGCAAGACCTCAAGGATAAAATCGAGGAGAAGCTCAAAGATGTCGATTCATTTGATGATTTAAAAGATTTACGACAGGAAATTGAAAATTCAGATATCTTCGATGATATGAAAGAGGAACTTGAGCGGAAGACGGAGGCCAAAAAAGAAGAGATGCTAGAGGATATCAAAGATGAGCTTGATAAAATGACGGACGACGGGTTTATGGATGAAGAACGTCGCGAAGAACTGGAACAATTGTTGGAGCAGGAGGGTTTTGTAGATTTTGATGAGCTTCAAAAGCAAATTGAACGCGAAAAAAGTTTGTACGAACGATACGAATCAATTAGGAGAGATATTGAACCCCTTGTTGATAATTGGTTCGAGTATTTTGTTGAACGCCTCCCCCATAAGGACGAGATGTTCATTGATGATGCATCTCAAACCCGGCAAGGACTCTTTGACAGACGTTCCCTCAACAGAACGAGAAATCTTATTTTTGGGACGGTTAAGAATCCTAAAATGATTAAGCCAAACGTAAAACCCTTGTTTCTGTCATCCATTATGGTTGATGTGAGTGGTTCTATGTCTGGCCAAAAACTAGAAGATGCACGTAAGTTGTTGATTTTTTATTCAGAACTCTTCAGTAAAATTGAAGAACAGTTTGGCTATATACGATTTTCAATAAACACCTTCTCTGATGGGATTAAAAATATAAAGAACTTTAACCAAAAATACGGTTCTCCTGAGAAGTATGATTTCGAAAACGGCAAGTCTACAACTATCAAAATGCGTTTAATGACAGAGATTAATACCCAAGGAGGAACAGATATGCTTCCCGCGTTAAGAAAGTCTGCTCAAGAACTTAGGGATGAGTCGTATGAATACCCAGATTATGCTTCCGCGCTCTATTTTGTCGGAGATGGGGGAGATAGCAGCGGTAACTCGGAGAAGATAAAAAAATTCATGTCATCTGAAGATGAAATTCACGGTTTTGGTGAACATATGCGTTCCGCCATTATGATTGGCAGTGAATCACAACGTAGTGAATTAGCCCAATTATTCGGTGATGAGGCTACGACTGTAGCTTCTGACTTGGATGCTTTGATTGAAAAAAGTATGGATAAGTTCGATGCTGATATCTCCTTCTATATGGAAAACAAGACAAAATAAATCTATTCGTTGTGTATTCTCACATTTTTACTTATCACTACCATAATCTTTGTTGTGATATAATAATTTTATGTCAAACGGGGAACAGGTAACCTACTTTGCCGAGACCGATTTTCGCAATCGGAGGACGCGTTTTGGTATCAAAAACAAGGACCGGTCGCGTCACGTCTACGTCATCGGGAAGACGGGAATGGGGAAGTCAACTTTGCTGGAAAACATGGCCGCGCAGGACATTTTGAATGGCGAGGGTATGTGCTTTATGGATCCGCACGGGTCGGCAATTGATGTGTTGATCGATTATATCCCAGAACATCGCGTGAAAGATGTCGTCTATTTTGCGCCCTTTGATACTGATTATCCAATGTCATTCAACGTGCTTGAGGCCGTTGACCCTGATAAACGTCACCTCGTGGTAGCAGGGCTGATGGCATCGTTCAAGAAAATCTGGGTTGATGCCTTTTCAGCCAGGATGGAATATATCCTGTCGAACACGTTGTTGGCGTTGCTTGAATATCCAAACGCGACGCTCCTCGGGGTGAACCGTATGCTCGCCGAAAAAGATTTTCGCGATGATGTGATTAAACATATCACCGACCCGTCGGTGAAGGCCTTTTGGATTGATGAATACAACAAATGGGACCCTCGCTATGCACGTGAGGCTGGCGCCGCTATCCAAAACAAGATTGGTCAGTTCACGGCGAATCCGTTAATCCGTAATATTGTCGGACAACAGGAATCTGCGATCGATTTTCGCAAGATCATGGATGAACAAAAGATTCTCTTGGTGAATCTATCAAAAGGATTGATTGGTGAGTCAAATGGCAATCTATTGGGCGGAATGTTGATTACGAAACTGTACCTCGCTGCGATGAGTCGTGCAGATGTTGGCGCGGGTCGATTGGATGACTTGCCAAACTTTTTCATGTTTGTTGACGAGTTTCAGAACTTTGCGAACGAATCGTTTGCTGATATTTTGTCCGAGGCGCGAAAATATAAACTGAACCTCACGGTTGCCCACCAGTACGTCGAGCAGATGGATGAAAACGTGGCTGCGGCGATTTTTGGTAACGTGGGTACGATGGTTACCTTCCGCATTGGTGCCACCGATGCCGAGGTCTTTGAAAAGCAGTTTGCACCGACCTTTACGGCCGAAGATTTAGTAAACCTAGGTAAATTCCAAATCTATCTGTCGTTGATGATTGATGGCATTGGATCACGGCCTTTTTCAGCACGCACGATGCCGCCGGTCGAGAAACCAGGGGAATCTTTGCGTGAGGCAGTGATTGAACATTCACGCCGTATCTACGCTATGCCACGAGCCGAGGTTGAAGCCGCTGTGATGGCCTGGCACGAACCGATCAAGAAACCAGAACGTCGCAGCTTTAAACCAGAAGCTGATCAACGATCAGATAAACAAGATTTTTTAGAAAAGAGGATTCTCTCGGCGCCGCGAAAAGAACGGGATGCAGGATCCAGTTCCTTGAAAAAAGCAGCCAAGGAACTGGACGAGAAAGAGGCCGAATACGAGATGAAAAAAATCGTCTCGCCAAGGTTGAACGATCTCTTGGATAAATTTGGTTCAGATACTGAAGATCATCCAAAGAATAAGGTAATTCCTAAAGTTGTTGAAAATATCAAACGTCACGATATCAGCTCGGAACCCCTCGCCAAGACTGGCACTCGAGAGACGGGTACTCAAACCACCATCCCTGCATCAGTCGCTGAAAAAGTGGCCCGGGTTTCAAAATCAAAACCGGGATCTGATCGAGGCGCCAAAGAAGGCACCATGTCATCGCTTCAGGCAGTCTTAAAGAAGGCCATGGGCAATGCTGATAAGAAAGCTCCATCCAAAATAGCAGTAAGGGTTAATGACACAATAGATGAGAGTGAGAAAAAGAGACCTCCTCGCAAAGTAACAGACGATATGAAACAAGGAGGAAGCCAGGCGGAAACGACAGAGGATACACCGCTGAAGGAGGGCACGAAACCTGCCCACCATGACGAGAACACCACCACAACTAAAAAAGAGCCAAACACAGAAAATAAACCTTCAAATAAAGGAGGCTCTGTTCGCGAGGTTCCCGAAGACGTCCTCAAGGGTATTTTTAGCTAAACTTGCTTTTCTTGCGGTATTAATTTTCGTGCCATTCGCATCCCATGCTGACCTCGAAATTACCGAGATTATGTACGATCACGAGGGCACCGACAGCGGGTTCGAATGGGTTGAAGTTACAAACACAGGATCATCTGCCATCGAGATTGGTTCGTGGTACTTTTTCGAAGCTGAAACGAACCATGGTTTGACCCCTGATGGGTTTGATACCTTGGCCCCTGGCGCTCGTGCGTTGATCGTACAAAATTTACAAAATGTGTACGGTGAATTTGGCTCATCATTGAAACTAGTGAAAGCTTCGTTCTCACTTTCAAATACTGGTGAGACCTTATCGATGAGTAATGAGACTAAAGCGATTGTTTCAACCGTCACCTATGATGGATCAATAGGTGCAGCAGGTGATGGCAATAGCCTTCAGTTGATATCAGGTTCCTGGGTAGCATCGAGTCCTACCCCGGGGACTGAAAACGAGGATAGTGGACCGAACCCAACCCCGACATCCCCTGACCCTGTTGAGAGCGAGACCAACCTTACTAACGTTGATGTTGATCGTGGATACCTGAATGTACTTACCCAGGCTGTCGCTGGATCACCTGTTTCATTCGAAGCTTACATTAACCATACGAACGAATACCGAACGATCAAGAGGTTAAAGGGAGGGATCTACTACCTTTCATTTGGCGATGGTTCATATTTTGAATCCGAAGAGCGAATGGAAACATCACATGTCTACGAATATCCTGGAACTTACGATGTTGTATTTGAATTCTATAGCAGCAAGATGGCAGAAGGGGTTGGTGAAGACCCTAAAGTTATCGTAAAACGCTCTCTTACTGTCCTTGATCAGCCATTATACATCAATGGAGTTGATGATCTCTCGGGTATTACCATCTCAAACAGGAGTTCTACCAAACTCGATCTCTCGGGATGGAGTCTCAAGTATCAAGCCTCGTCCTATCTCTTTGAACGGTATACCTACATCCCAGGATCGGGATCCATCACCATTCCTCGATCGGTGCATGGGCTTGGTCCTATTTCAAGGGGTCAAGACGTTCTTCTATTGAATGAAGATGGTCGAACCGCCTCGTCTTTACGAGCAGGATACCAGCCACTACCGACGACGAGCGGTCTTTCTTTGAAAGATACCGCTGATGATGCATCGCCCAGTTCTGGTTTAGAGACAACCCAATCACGTCTCGAAACGTTCCTTGAAAAAAATCCAACACGTCAAGCTGTTGCGTTTGCCAGCGAAGAGTATACCCTTGCCCAAACATCAGCACCTGACGATCAATCTGGGAAGATGCCGATTATCGAGACGGTAGTGGCGATAACGATCGCGTTAGGTCTAGTTGGTATTCGAGCGTACCAACGATCACGAACACCAGAAGATCTTGATTCTTCATTAGAGATTCAAGGAGAGATTGAACTCATTGAGTAAAAAATCACACCCTTGGTGTGATTTTTAAGAAGCTATCCTGATTGCCGTTGTTTCGGCACGAGCGGTGGTCGTTGATCCTTCAGCAGCCTGAGTATCGGTACCATCGGTAGTATCGATTGTCATACCACTTTCTTGGGGTTCAAGAGGTATATCTTCATCAGTTGTTGGGTCGGTTTGTTTCTCGACATTGAGTTTAATACCAAGCTCGCGTTCGAGTTCTTCCTTGATAGCGAGTTCCTGGTAGTGACCGAGTACATCACGCAAGGTAACGAGTGCTTTCTTGTATTTTTTTTCTTTCATGTACCGATCAATATCTTGATACGCAGCGGCCTGATCAAAATCGTCAGCATCCTCGATACCTGGCGTCAGTGATGATCGGATTTCAGCGATTTCAGCCTTGAGGTTGAGGATATCTTCAAGTGACTGGATTTCTTTGGCGATAATCTCGCGTTCTTTTATTACATCTTCCTTATCGTCGGTGTTTTGTTCAGTCTCGATATCAGACGGTTGGTCTTCGGTGATCTCGTCTTCTTCCTTGGTGATTTCACGACTTACTTCGTCTTCGAAAGTTTCGATTGAAGCTACTTCTTCGTCAATATGCCCAAGAAGATTCTTAGCAAATGATACTTCCACCACTTCATAATCAGGGATTGGCTGATCAGCCTGAGTCACGACCGTAGGCGTTTCACTATTATCTTCATCCTTTTTTTGTTTTTCTGGATTGGTTGAAACCTTACGAAGCGCTTCGGTATTTGCCTTGATGGTTGATTTCAATTCAGAGTTCAAAGCAAGGGCCTCTTCGGGATCATCTACCTTTACCTCTTCGATATGTTCCTTTACCTTGAGCGTTTGCTTTTTGATTTCTTCGGCGATGTCATCCTGGGTTTGATCATCAAGGTCATGCATCGTAGCGAGTTCGGTTGCCTCCTTGATACGTTTTTCAGTACGTTTAATCTCGTAACTGATCTTTTTCTTGGTATCAAAGGTGGCCGCGAGCTTGATTTCCTCGTGGGCGATCTTTACGGGATAGAGGGTATCACCGGGCAAGGCTTGTCCAGATGCAAAATTCGATACCGATCCGATTGATAAGATAGCGATAAAAGCAATCACCACGCCACGACGTACTGCATACAGGACGTGTTGATACGGGCTTACTACTGGGGTATACCCCATAGCAAAAGCAATGAGCTGATTACGCATCTCATCTTTTTCGAAAGAGGTCATCTTGATAGATTCAATCTCTTGTATGAACTTGTCGAGCTTATTGCTGTTCATATGATTCTAGAATTTCGCGAAGTTTCTTGAGTCCGCGGTGAAGATACACCGACACCGTCTTAGGGTCCATGTCGAGGGTTCTTCCGATCTCGGTAATCGAGAAGTCGTGGATGAACCTCAGGTTAATGATTTCTCGCGTCGATTCAGGAAGGTGATGGAGGAGGTCCATCGCACGTTCACCATCGAGGCGATTTTCCATGCGTCCTCGTGGATCTTCTGATAGATCATCTCCATAACTACCCTCGGCAAAATCTTCGACCAGAATTGGTTTTTTCTTTCGGTAACTATCGATCACTAGGTTTCCCGCGATTCGGTAGAGGAGGGGACGCTCATTGTCGATGTCCTCGCCCTTGACAATGTATTCCCAAAATCGTGTAAAGGTGTCTTGAGTGATGTCGAGCGACGTCGCCCTATTTCTGGTCTTTACCATGCAAAAACGGAAGATATCATCAGAGTACTTTTCATAGTACTCCATGAACTGTTCGGTGTATTGTTGTCGGTCTTCGTTCTTCATACCATATGACGTATAAGTAGGCATATTATTACACACTTTAGCTACAAAAAACATTGAAAAAATAGGCATATTTGCTAGGATGCGGTGGTACTCATCTAATTTCCATTACTATTATGAAATTGTTCTCAGGACTCAAAAACAAGGCCGTCAGCGCTCTTGTACGATCAAAAATGAAGGGACTTCCTAAAGACCAACAAGACATGATTATTGCGCTGGTATCAGAAAACCCTGATTTCTTTAAAAAGATTCAGAGTCAGATCGAAGCCAAGAAAAAACAAGGCCAGGGCGAACAGCTCGCTATGATGCAAGTCATGCGAGAAAACCAAACCGAGATCAGAAAACTGATGGTGGCTTGGCAGTCAAAACAAAAGTAACTCACCATGTCGCTCTCTATTGGTATTGTTGGCCTTCCTAATGTCGGAAAGTCGACGCTCTTTAACGCCTTGACTCAGAAATCGGTCCCCGCTGAAAACTATCCTTTTTGTACCATCGACCCGTCGGTTGGTATTGTTGCCGTGCCTGATCAACGTCTCGGCCAATTGGTTGAATTATCAAAGAGCGAAGAAACCATTCCTGCGGTCGTTGAATTTGTTGATATTGCGGGTTTGGTTGAGGGGGCTTCTCAGGGTGAAGGCCTTGGGAATAAATTCCTTGCCAATATTCGCGAGGTTGATGCGATTCTGCACCTTGTTCGGATTTTCGATATTAAAGACGACAGCACGACTGAACAAACCCACGTCTACGGTTCGATTGATCCTTTGCGTGATATCAAGGTCATCAATATGGAACTCATCCTTGCTGATCTTGAAACAGTGAATCATCGAATTGAAAAACTAATGCGTGATGTTAAACGTGGTGATAAGACGGCTGTTTTTGAAGATGCTACCTGCCGCAAGGTCTTAGCCGTTCTTGAGGCTGAGAAACTCGCTCGCACGGCGACCTTAAATGAAGATGAAGAGAAAGTTATCAAGACCCTCCACCTTTTGACGATGAAACCAGTCATGTACGGGTTAAACAAAAAAACCGGTGGGCGAAATCTCGACATCACCGATCCCGAGGCCTTTCGGGCGATTACTGACGAGATTACGGGTGAAGGCGCCGAATACGTTGTCATTGATGCCAAGGTTGAACATGAACTATCTGATTTCGTTGGTGATGAGCGTACCGTCATGAGGGGGGAACTTGGCCACACGGATGATGGCATTGACCAATTGATTGCGCGAGCCTACCGATTGCTTGGGCTGATGACTTATTTCACCACAGGACCTAAAGAAACCCGTGCCTGGACGGTAAAGGTAGGGTCAACCGCACCCGAAGCCGGCGCTGCCATCCATACTGATTTTCAAACGAGATTCATTCGAGCTGAAATTATTGCTTCAGAGGCACTCCTTAATGCTGGATCATTCGCCGAAGCCCGATCGAAGGGACTTCTTCGTACCGAAGGAAAGGAATATGTTGTTAAGGATGGCGATGTGATTGAATTTCGGGTGTAGCAAGCCCTCAAGAGGCCTCTTTTTGTAAAAAAGGTATACTATATATGTTTATGAAATCCTTCGTCAGCGTCATCAAAGAGGGAGGCGTTGCCGTTATTCGGACCGACACCCTATACGGCATCGTGGGGAGCGCCCTTGACCAACACGTGGTCGAGCGGATTTATTGTATAAAAAATCGAGATCCCTTGAAACCGGTCGTTGTTTTGGTCGCTGACTACGAACAGATTACCTCACTGGGAGCTGCCGTGACGCCATCTCTGAGAAAAGACCTCGACCAATATTGGCCCGGGAAGGTAAGCGTTATTCTCCCCGTTAATGATAGCTCAACTGATACTCACTACATCCACAAGGGAACAGGAGGTATCGCCTTTCGTATTCCCGAGGATGCTGACCTAAGAAAATTAATCAAAGAAACGGGACCCCTGGTTGCGCCATCAGCCAATCCTGAAGGCGAGCCACCAGCACGAACCATTACTGAGGCAACTGCTTATTTTGGAGATTCTGTTGATTATTATCTTGACGGTGGAGAAGTGACTGATACGAAGCCTTCGACCCTTGTTCGTATCACTTCATCGACCAAGGTAGAAGTCTTGCGGGATTAAAAAAGAAACCAACAACAATGGTTTCTTTTTTCTTATAACCCAAGGATTACGGGAATGATGATCGGGCGCTTGCCGGTATTTTGTACCAAGAAACGACCCAGGTCATCAGTGACTCGTTTCTTCACCTCTTCGAAATCGACAGGATTCTTTCCTTTTGAATTTTTGACCAGGCTCTGTTTAACGAGCGTGCGTGCACCCTGAATCAATTCTTGTGAATCGCGGAGGTACACAAACCCACGAGAAATGATATCGGGTGATTTTCGCATCTTGCCGGTCTTTGGATCAATCGTGGCAACGATGACAAAGATTCCTTCATTCGTGAGCGTTTTTCGATCACGAACCACGACTTCTTGAATGTCCCCGACACGAAATCCTTCGACGACCGTAACATTATTTGGCGCTTTTTGTTTGTGGATGATAAATCCTTCACGGTTCACATCAATAAGCGAACCGTTGTCGGGAATAATAATGTTCTTTTTATTGAATCCGTTTCGTTCAACCACTGCCTGGGCGTGCGCCCGCAGCATTGAATGGTGACCGTGGATTGGCATAAAGAATTTAGCTCCGATAGCCTTTTGAATCCACAACAGCTCGTCCTGGTTTCCGTGACCCGATGCGTGAATTTCGTTCGTTTGGTATTCGACGATTCTGAGGTCATGTCGAGCAAGGTTATCTTTCAATTTTCGCACTGAAATCTCGTTTCCTGGAATCACCGATGATGAGAGGATGACGGTATCGCGTTCATTAAACCGAACCTTAGGGTGCTTTCTTGAAGAAATGCGCATCAGGGCTGCAAATTCCTCACCTTGTGAACCGGTTACCAGAAAGACGACTTTGTCAGGCGGCAGGGAAGCTGCTTCGTCAACGCTGATTAAGACACCTTTCGGCGGTACGTAGCGACCTGATTTAACACACAAATCAACGTTTGTTTTCATTGATCGTCCTTCGAGGACAACCTTTTTACCAAATCGGTGCGCTCCATCGATTACGGCCGTGATACGAGTGATCTGCGAAGCAAAGGTTCCAAGGAACACACGGCTTTTGGCATCTTTGATGAGTTCGACAATATTCTCGATAATATCATCTTCGTTCTTTGACCACCCTTGTTTCTCGGCACTGGTCGAGTCAGAAAGGAAGAGGAGGTTTTCCTGTCCCGGACGTGAGAGTTTTGCGTAGGCATCAACTTCAATTTGATTTACTTCACCGTTTCGATGATTTAATTTTGTATCACCGGCGAGGATAATATTTCCCTGATCAGTTTCAAATGAGAATCCGATCGCATCAGGGATCGAGTGAGTCACATGGAAAATCTGAACTTTCATCCCGTTCCCAACGGTAATTCGTTGTCCTGGTTCAACCACTTCGTATTCAAGTTTCTTGAGGTGAGGGAATTCGGCGTTTCGTTTATCGATCATCCATTTGGTCAAGAGTCCGCAATAGACTTTTGGATATCCGAGCTGATCGATGATGTAGGGGAACGCCCCGATGTGGTCGAGGTGTCCGTGCGTAACAAAGACCGCACGAATTTTATCCTTGCGTTCAACGAGGTATTTAATATTAGGAATAATGTAATCAACCCCAGGTGTTTCAAGTTCACTTGAGAATTGGATACCAATATCAACCACAAAGATATCATCGTTGGTTTCGATAATGTTCATGTTTTGACCAATTTGTTCAACTCCTCCAAGAGGGATGACCCGGACATTTCCCGGAGCTACCTCGGGTAATGTTACCTTGGTATGAGGCTGAGCGGCTTCTCGATTAAAACCTTTTGGACTTGGGTTTGGTCTTCGGTGGTTACCGCCACCCCGGTTTCCAGATCGGTGATTGGTTCGATGTTGTCCGGTTCGTGGACCGTTCTTTTTTTGATGGGGACGGCGCCCGTGGCGAGGTTGTGATGATCCCGCATTCGTATTTGTATTCATAATTTGTTAAGAGAGGAATTGGTACCGATACCATCCTCAAAGAGAGATCTCTACTGTCAAGCTAGAATATCTCTATTAATATAACATTCGAGTAATAGCAATTACCTCTCCCAATGGACCTCGCTGCGACCATGTATAGGTCATATCGAGGTGTTAGATAGATACCTACCAGTTGTATATAAGAAGGTAGGATTGAGAGGAGAACGTAATAGTAACATCAGTATAGCCGTATCAAAAAAAAGCGCAAGCAAAAATATTTTAGGGTATAATGACAAGGTATGAATCGAAAACATCATTCGCACCTTGTCTTCGGACTCCTTGGACTCTTGGTCCTGATCTTTATTATGGTATTTGGTGTTCGCTACCTAGTGGCACGATATGGTTACCAGGATGTGCCAGGGAACGAAGCCGAAGCTTACGAAGATGGTCGTTTGACTAAAAACCCATTCACCACACCGGTTGATCAGGTGGTTGACCGAAATGGATGGAAAACTTTTAGTAGCGGGACCATGACTTTCTCGTACCCAGAGACATTAGCTCTTAGGGTTTTTGGATCTGGTAAGGTAACTATTGCACCGAATGCTCATGTTTTTACATCCCTATCTTGTGGTGGTATCCAAGATGAACAAGAGCGTGCTGATTGTCAGCATCCTCCAATGAGCCCTGATGTGACGATTCATCTTTCAGATGAATCTACTACTGCGCCGCCTGGTTCTGTTACCATGATTGAAGGCACCTCTTGGTATTTGGACCGCTATCAAGATGAGTACGGCGGAACCACTTGGTATCGCAGGGTTGTTTCATCTGGGACGATTGAGGTATCCTATCGATATCGAGATACTCTCGGTGGTGTTGGTTTTGAGACACTCGTATCCCAGTACGGGGATCAGTACCGATTGAATGCTCGGCAACAAGACGATCTCGTCAGATCAATCCTCGGTACCATTTCGATCAACTAAAAGATATAGAAAAAGAAAGACCACCCAAATTTGGGTGGTCTTTCTAGCAACGAATCGGATGCGATACCTTCGTGGTGTGCGCGCACGTTAGGTTTGTTCACCTTCGCTCCGTTAGCGTCACACACATGATACCACGTTCGCACAATTCGTCGCAAGGATTTTTAACTCATCAACTTTACGGCGTCATCCATGGTGAAGGTTTCTGGATTATCGTTGTCTTCGAGATACAATCGCTTTAATCCTTTTTGAATGTAATATCCAGATTTTGATTTTAGGATGCGAACGTCTTTTCCAGTCGTTGGATGTTTTCCAAGATCGCGGAAGAGTTCGACACCCTTCGGTAGTGCTTTTGGTTCGTCGAGTAGTTTTATCGCATCTTCAAAGCTAATGGTGTAGGGATCAAGACCACTCGTCTTTTTAATTGATCGAAATTCCCGTCCATGACCGACATAAGGACCAAACCGACCAATATTTGCAATCACCGTCTCACTAGACGTTGGATGGATACCCAGTTCTCGCGGCAAGATTAGCAACTCAACAGCTTTTTCCAAAGTCACGTCTTCTGGTTTCATCCCTGAAGGAAGGCTGGCGCGGCGTGGTTTCGGTAATTCCTTGGCTGCTTTAATCGCTTCTTTTTCTTTAGCAACCATATCCTTTTCTTCTTGGGTTTTTTTATGACCCTTTGGAAATTTTGTTAGCTTTGGCATCACAGGGGTTTTGCCGGCTTGCACATAAGGACCAAATCGTCCTTCTAGAAGGTAGATGTTCTCACCGGTTTCTGGATGGGTTCCCATTGGTTCTTCGCCCCCGACTTCTTTTCCCTCTTCGGTCAGCGCTCCATCGCAATCTGGGTAGGTACTGCACGACATGAATTTTCCAGTGCGACCTAATTTGTATACCATCGACGATCCACATTTAGGACACACAAATTCTTTCGGAGCATCTCCAAGGTTCGTTAGTTTTGGAATATCTTCCTTTGAAGCGACATCCTTGCTGAAGGGTTGGTAGAAATTCGATAGGATGGTGAGATAGTCTTCTTCGCCACGCGCGATTGCGTCGAGGTGGTCTTCCATCTCGGCGGTAAAGTCGTCTCCAATGTAGGTCGCAAAATGATCTTCGAGGAATGACGATACCACATCACCGGTATCGGTGGGGAAGAGGGTTCGCCCCTCACGTATCACGTATCCACGATCGATGATGGTTTTAATAATTGATGCGTAGGTTGATGGTCGTCCGATACCACGTTTTTCTAATTCTTTGACGAGACCCGCTTCTGAATATCGGTTCGGCGGAGTGGTGAATTTTTCGGTATTGGTGATTTCTTTCAGATTAAGGGCTTCACCAACTGATACTTTTGGTAACACGGTGTCTTCGCCACGTGCCCCGGTATCACAGGCCAACCATCCGAGGTTAATGATCCGTGATCCATTGGTGGTGAAGTCGGGTACTTTATTCCCCGCGACGTTTGCGATCAATTTCGTACGCATGATATCGGCTGGTGCCATCTGCGAAGAAACCGCACGTTTAAAAATCAGATCATACAGTGATCGTTCGTCCTGGGTGGCACCACGAGGACCACCGTCAAAGGTTGTTGGTCTGATAGCTTCGTGCGCTTCCTGGGCGTTCTTTGATCTGGTTTTGTATCCGGTGATCGCGAGGTTCTTTTTTCCATAGGTGGTTTCAACATAGCGACCAATGGCACCGAGCGCCTGCTTTGAAAGTGACACACTATCGGTACGCATGTAGGTAATGTGACCTGCTTCGTACAATTTTTGTGCGGCACGCATGGTACGTGATGGAGAAAAACCAAGACGCGATGACGCTGCCTGTTGGAGGGTCGAGGTGGTAAAAGGTGGACGGGGTTTTCTCGTTCCGGGGGTTTCTTTGAGATCAATCACCGACCAGCTACCTGATTCAGCTTCGGCGACGATAGCGATAGCCTCGGATTCATCTTTTGGTTCTTTGGAACAAACGAGGGTAAAGGGTTCCTGAGCCTTCTTTGAAGTAAATAACCCTTCGATGGTGTAGTAAGCTTCGGGCACAAAGGCCTGGATCTCGCGTTCGCGTTCCATTAAAATCCGGAGGGCAGGGGATTGCACGCGTCCAGCCGACAATCCATAGCGAACCTTTTTCCAAATCAGACCTGATAAATCGTAGCCAACCAAACGATCAAGCACACGTCTGGCTTCCTGCGCGCTTTTGAGATGGTCATCAATGCTGCGGGGATGGGCGATAGCTTCGATCACCGCATCTTTCGTTACCTCATTAAAGGTAACGCGTTTGATGGGTGGGGTTTGTTTTCCAAGAGCGTCTTCGATGACTTCTTTAAGGTGCCACGCGATGGCTTCCCCTTCACGGTCCGGGTCGGGAGCGAGAATCACCTCATCAGCTTTTTTGGCGAGGGTGGTTAATTCTTTGATCACCTTTGCCTTGCCAGGAGTGACGACATAGGTGGGTATAAAACCAGCTTCGATGTCGATGGCGTCTTTGTTTGATTTTGGCAGATCACGAATATGCCCGATCGATGAACGAACGGTATATTCCTTGCCAAGGTACTTTTCTATCGTCTTTGCCTTTGATGGTGACTCTACAATAACGAGCTTCATAACTGGCTCATTATTGCCACAGCAGAATATTTTTTGCAAATAGGTAAATAAAAAGAGCACCGATTAGATCGATGCCTTTTATGAAAAGAGGTTGTTGGTTTTACTTGAAAAACCATGACCACCAATTTCTCTTTTTTATTTTTGATATCGTGGTTTTTGTTGTCACTTCTTCCTCCCTCAACTTCCTTCGTTCTTGTGGGGACACCGTGTAAAACGTTCCCCAATCTTCCTCGGTGACAATGCGAGTATTTCGGCTTTTGAGTCGTGTGTCGTCGTGGTTTTCAACCATCTTTAACACATAATCGAGATCATCTTTGTAATCATCCCCGGTAGCGATGCCAAGGTGCTTGGCAATATCAAGACCTATTTGGTCTGTTGATTCGACGATGATCTGTGGCCAATGCCCAGCTGACTGCATTGCAAGCAGTCGTCTTCGGAATGTCTTTGCGGTCTTTAGGTCAAGATAATTCATCAGGAAGCGACCTCGTATGACTACAACGTCTGCCTTAGGCAAGCTAGCCAGATTATTGATGACGTTTGTCGCCGGATGGATTTCCACCGCTACATTGTATCCAGCGGTGCGTACGCCACTGACATAAGCATCGGCGGTCGTGCGTTGAGTTGGAACAGAGGAGCTGGGATCAATCAAAAATAGAAAGGTTGCTTTTTTCATTTTCAGTTTTTTTGAAATTCATTATTACTTTAATATATTTAATATTATTGTCAAATAAAACCCGCCTC
>JAGQMP010000042.1 GCA_020428585.1 Patescibacteria group bacterium | reverse complement strand
ACGGTTGCCCTGATTCAAAGTGAAACCACCTGGTCAATCCATCGATCATACTGGTATAGATGACCGTGTTGCGATAAATCTTCACATCGGAAAAACGCGTCTCGCCCTCGGGACTCGTCCAGGTGCCGGTACCAAAGCGTAAAAATTCTTTGCCTTCAGCACCATGATCTACCACTGCCCCTTGCTTATCAAGGAAATCAATAACATTTTCAAGGAGGTAAAAACCATCCTGATTTTTTTCCAGAGGCAAGTCGGGTTGTTCGTGGAAGAGAATATCTCGAGAATCGTAATCTCCCTTCCATAAATGTATGTGATCGTCCTCGTCAGCAAATAGTTCAATACAAGTATAGGCAGGACTCACCGATTGGCGGTATACCAACACTTCGAGTTCAACGTCATCTTTTTTAAAGACGATGAAATCTTCCCGCTGATCGTCTATCGACCAACCATGCTCTGGGATTAATTCCTCTATGGGTATTTTTTTGTCAGACATAGTTATTATTGTTAAGGTTAATTCGATTTTATATTAGTTAATATTATAAAATTGTCAATTATTGAGCTTCGGATAAATAAAAAATCCTAGCTAATGCCGAGGAGATTGAGGAGCGGTGCTGCCAAGGGATCGGCCGAGGTGCCGTGAACGAGGACTCCACCCAACATGCCGGTAATAGTCAGTGCGATAAAACCAGCCAAAGCAAGGAGCCATACGATCACCTGGTTTCGTAACACCTTGTTCAATAGCGTAAACAACCATGCAAGGCGAGGAATATGTGGCAATACCTTGCCGGCAATGAAGGGAAGAATTTCCCCTGCCAGGAGAAGGCCATAGAACCACGACGAGGCGCTGGCAAAGGCTTCATGGGCGTGTACAACCTCGCGAGACCCACTAGTAAAGCTTTGTGCTGCTTCCCCGCTCGACATCGAGGCGAGAATCCCCAGGAATCCAAGACCTACCAACAAGAGTCGAGTCAATTTCCATGATTGATGTGGAAACCAACGTTTAACCGGCAGGATTACGATCAATGAATACAGAATAAGAAAAGCGATCGGAAAATGAACGATAATGGGGTGTAAATTATAAGTCATAGTAAAGATTGTAACGCTATTGGTGTTAGGTCGCAATAACTCAATAAGAACGCCAGGAATCGGTCACAGATAGATTACGATGCAATCTTCCGCGATTTCGGCAGAACTCGGTCACAAGTAAAATGAGTAGATGTTTTCTCAGAATTTCGCCAGGACTCGGTCACCCTCATGGGTTTCGCTTCGGCCACTGCGAGGGCCTCGCTGCAACCTCATTCGCTCGACCCCGCCGGTCGCTACCAAGCGTCTCTTCGAGAACGCTTGGGCTTCGCAGCTCCCTCTTTTCGAGTCCTGGCGGGTGAAGTAAATCAAAGAGTACGCAACACTGCGTGTCACGTACTCGATGATTTATGTCCACCCGCCAGGACTCGAACCTGGAATAACGGTTCCGAAGACCGTTGTGATATCCATTTCACCACAGGTGGAAATGCTTTTGATCAAAGCTGGCACCAGTATAGGCGCTTTTTTTCTTTTATCAAGATTGTCGATCCATATTCAAGAGTAAAGCGGATGAAAATATAAGCTCTGAAACCGTGACAACAATATTTAAAAAATGCGTAATCAAGTAGGTACGCAACACCTCTCAAAAAGACACAATTTATTAGAATAGATCCAAGAAATAGAATCAAAAACAACCAACAAAAAAGCCTTAACGTATAAGGCGATTTGAAATATGTTGTTTTTATTTTGATATAAACTGTGGAAAACTTCGGGTATAAGGGGGATAAAAGACAAAGAGACATTAAACTTTTGTCTTTTATAATGTCCTTTATAAGCCTGTTTTTACATCAAAAAATATA
>JAGQMP010000004.1 GCA_020428585.1 Patescibacteria group bacterium | reverse complement strand
TTGGCCTTGGAACTTTGGGATGGCACTCGCTCTTACAATCAAAAATGCTTCCTTTTGAAAGCATCGAGGCGACTAAACTAAATACCGAGATTTTCAAATTGATCAAGAATAAAAGCTACGCAGCATCAGAAGCCATGGCCAAAGAATACGGCGAACCTGACATATTGAAAGGCTACGGACGCAGGAACACCACAACGATGGCGATCGCCCCGAATACCTCGTCAGCCTTCATCCTGGGACAGGTGTCACAAGGTATTGAACCAATCTGGTCAAACTGTTACGTCAAAGACGTTGCGAAATTGAAGGTGACGATCAAGAATCCGCTTCTTGAGGAACTCCTCGAGAACAAGGGTCACAACACCCGCGAGGTCTGGCAGTCGATCCGTGATAACGATGGATCAGTTCAACACCTCACTGATATTCTTGATGAAAAAGAACGTGAAGTCTTTAAGACCTTCCCGGAAATAAACCAGATGAATATTATCCAGCAGGCAGCGGCCCGCCAACGTTACATCGATCAAGGACAATCATTGAATATCATGCTTCACCCATCGACGCCGGTGAAAGATATCAATAACCTTTACATCGAGGCCTGGAAGTTAGGTATTAAAACCTTGTATTACCAGCACAGCATGAATGCGGCGCAGGAGTTTAATAGGAAATTGCTTGTCTGCGAAGCCTGCGAATCATAGAAAACTACTCGTTTGGCGAATATTCTTGCCTGCCTGTCGGCAGACAGGTCGCCTTCAGAAAAAGAGCGCTCACGGTACAGGTCAGTACCGCTCGCGCTTTTTTTCTTTGTCTCCTTAATCTTCATCCAAATGAGTAGTTTTCTAAAAAATGATAATTTATTTTAGCGAAAGCTTAACCATCTTGGTATAGTAATGACATGAAGAAAATCCTCTTAACCATTCTTGGCGTACTGTGTCTCATACTCATAGGGACGCTTGTGTTATTGCGAGACCAAAAAGGAGATACCGACGAATACCTCGCCTATGTCTCGACCTTGGATTCGTTTGAAACAGGTCATGGAACCCTGCGGTATCGAGACGTCGGAGAGGGAAATCCAATCCTCCTCGTTCATGGCGTGCCAACCAGTTCATTCATGTACCGAAACCTTGCTGATGAATTGGCTTCGCGAGGATATCGGGTGATTGTTCCCGACCTCTTGGGCTTTGGTGCGTCGGATCGTCTCGAAGATGAATCGGGGTATGCTTTTGATAAACAGGCGACAACCTTGATTGACCTCATGGATCACCTTGGTATTGAGACCTGGGATCAGGTGACCCATGATATAGGCGGTCTCGTGACATGGAACATGGTTCATCAGGTACCTGATAGGATAGAGCACCTCTACCTCTTGAACACGATTCTCTATGACGAAACCTTTAATCCAATCGTGAACCTCTCGCCAGAGAATGTTCTTCATCGTTGGGCGCTCGGCCTTCATGCGAATAGGATCATCGGTAAGGCTATTGTGATGGGTATGTTAAGGACAGGAACGAATCACTATTCGTTCACTAGAGGTGAAGCTGCGGGATACTGGTATCCGCTCCGCCTCGGAGCAGGGGCCTTGGTACATTTCTTCACTCACACCGGCGAGATTCAAAGTAAGCTCGACACCTATCGATCGTGGCTAATTGAATCAGGTATTCCGGTTTCGATCATCTGGGGAGAGGACGACCCCTTTCTCGATGTCGAGGCTGCTTACCTCTTACAAAATGACATGAGCCTGCCTGATGATCAGGTGATCATATTAACCGGCAAGCGACACCTGGTTGCCGAAGAAGCGTATCAAGAAATCGCTAACGTTATTACCAATTATGAATAAGATTGAAAAAACCAACGAAGAATGGAAACAAGAACTTACACCCGAACAGTATCGGGTTCTGCGCGAATCAGGTACCGAGGCACCCTTTACTGGTGAATACACGAGCCTTGATAAGGATGGCACTTATCGTTGTGCAGCGTGTGGTAATCAATTGTTTGCATCTGATAATAAATTTGAAAGTGGCTGCGGCTGGCCAAGCTTTGATGACGTCGCCAATTCTGAAGCCATCGAAACACGCCCGGATACATCACATGGCATGCAAAGGGAAGAGGTCATCTGCGCACGTTGTGGCGGACATCTTGGTCACGTGTTTCCTGATGGGCCTAAGGATACGACGGAGTTACGATATTGTATCAACTCGGTAGCTCTCGACTTTAAACCAAAAAACCAATCCTAGGTGGATTGGTTTTTACTTTTTAAATTTTTGATGTATTATGATTTTAAATTGAAATTTTAAAAACTATGAACTATAAAAATGGCATGCCGTTTGATCTTGTACTTGTGAGACACGGCGAATCCGAAGGAAATCGAGAGAAAAAACAGTTTGAAGCAGGTAATCCTGAATCATACGCAGATAATTTTTTCCTAAAACATGATTCTCAATATTTATTGACAACTCTTGGAGAAAATCAAGCAAAAAAGACAGGGAATTGGCTGATAAAAAATAAGCTTTCGGAATTTGATCGAGCGTATGTCTCGAATATTGTAAGAGCTCAACAGACTGCTGGGTATCTCGACTTAGATATTGATTGGTTTGAACATTACGATTTGCGAGAAAGAGATGGTGGTTTGTTCTATACATTCCATCCAGATCATAGAGACCAACATTATCAAGAAGAACAAAAACACTGGAATACTCAACCATTCTTGTTTCGACCACCTCAAGGTGAGTCTATGGCCGATGTTACTACGAGAATAAAGGGAGTACTCGATACTATTGCTAGAGAATGTTCGGGTAAAAAAGTAATCATTGTTTGCCATGGTCATGTAATCAGAGCCTTTAGAATCGCTATTGAACGAATGCCTATTGAAAAAGCAAACAATCTGCTTATTGGCGATCAAGATTGGGCTCAAGTTCCAAATTGTTCAATCTTTCACTATAGTAGAATCGATCCTAATAATGGTAAGCCTGAAAAATATTTGAATTGGTTAAGAATTATTAGCCCAAGTCAAGATTTAGATGGCGAATGGAATAAAATTATTAGACCTAGATTTTCCAATGAAGAACTTCTCAAAAGAGCTCTTAATAATTCAATAGTTCCAGATTGATTATGTTTAAAGAGGAACAAAAAACCAATCCTAGGTGGATTGGTTTTTTGAACTATTTTTTCTTAGTAGTTCGCTTCTTCTTTGCAGGAGCTTTTTTCTTAGCAGGCTTCTTTGCTGCTGACTTCTTCTTAGCTGGGGCTTTCTTCTTTGCCGCCTTCTTTGCAGGAGCCTTCTTCGCAGTCTTCTTCTTAGCCGGAGCCTTCTTCGCTACCTTTTTCTTAGCAGGCTTCTTTGCTGCTGGCTTCTTCTTAGCTGGTGCTTTTTTCTTTGCAACCTTCTTTGCAGGAGCCTTCTTCGCAGTCTTCTTTTTCGCTGCAGGTTTCTTCTTCATCGCCATAGTGGTGTTGAGTTGATTACGGATAACGTTGGCTAGCTCGACCTCAGACTAGTTAATAGAATTATATCACCTTAGTATTTTTTTCTGCAAGAGTTTTTTCAAAATTTTTTCAGAAAAATATTTTTCTGTGGATTTTTTATTTTTAAAAACTTTTTTACGCTCTGTTATACTGAGGACATGAACGGCAAGTATCAAAAATTTTATAACACCGTAATGGAATATTACGGTGAATATGGTCGATATGATTTGCCGTGGCGACCTAAAACCACCAAGGGTGGTTTGGTTAAAAACCCAACATCGTATTGTGTTACGGTTTCTGAATTGATGCTACAACAAACGCAGGCATCCCGCGTTATTCCATTTTTTAATAATTGGATGAAGGTATTCCCATCATGGTCGCGGCTCGCACAGGCGCCCCAGCGCGATGTGCTCGCCGCCTGGAAGGGCCTTGGTTACAATTCGCGCGCACTACGCCTCCACCAGCTAGCCAAGATCATCGTGAGGGATTACCACGGAAACGTCCCCAAAGATTACCAGGCTTTGGTATCCTTACCTGGCATCGGTCCCTACACGGCAGGGGCGATCTTAGCCTTTGCCTACGATATCTATACGCCGATGATTGAAACAAATATTAGGCGCGTTTTTATTCACCACTTTTTTACCGATCGTGATGATGTCACTGATCGCGAGATTCTGGATGTGATGGATGATATGGGTGAGATACCCAATCCGGGCGAATGGTATGCAGCCCTGATGGATTACGGGGCGACCCTGCCAAAAATCGCTGGCCATAACTCTAACACCAAAAGCCGCCACTACAGCAAACAGTCAAAATTCGAAGGATCTAATCGGCAAATTCGCGGGCGCATTTTGAGTATTCTTTTAACCCAACAAAAGATTTCAAAGAACGCGTTGTTTAAAAAACTCGGGAAAGAAAATGAACGGTATCAAAAAATTTGCGATCAATTAGAAAGGGAAGAGTTTTTGGTTCAAACAAAAAGTGGAGTCAAACTAGTCTGACTCCACTTTTCACATTTGGATACATTGCATAAACATTTTAATACTCAATACAAATTCTTCTTCGTTTTGTACTCGTGATAAATTTTTATGATTTGGTAACTCTCTGTTTTTATTCCAACTCTTGGTAAGTAAACAAACCAATGAGTTATTTGGAAACGTTTCAGCGACATCAATTACATGCCGATGAGTGTCATCTCCAAAAACAATGAAGTCATCCTGAGTTACTAATTCACCAATTGCCTCTGATTTTTTTCTTTTCTTTAATTTTTGATTTTTTGAGTAAGTATTGCAAAATTGTATAGTTTTTATAGAATCTCCAAAAAACTTTGCTTTCCAATATTCTGTTGCTTCCCCACATTCATCTTCAGGTCGGGATGTAACAATATGAATTTCCTCATATCCAGACGTAGATAAATTTAAAATAAAATTATATAAAAATGGATTTGGTTCTTTCTCGCGAATATGCTCGGACTTGTTAAATTCACTCCAACAAAATATGGCTTTTTCTCGAGATATACCTAGTTCGTTTTCTATTTTCTCAATATCTTGAATACTTTCTGTTATTTGGAAGCCGAAACGATTAAAAACAAATTTTTTAAATGCTTCCTCAATATCGACTAGAAATTCATCACAGTCGAAAAAGAAAAATAATTTTCCCATACTCTTTGTGTTTAATTTATATATTTTTTCTTTATCATACTTTTTATAACTTTTATGTCAAAAATTCCACCAAACATTGACCATGATATACTGCATTCATGCACTCCTTTGAGGAACTCTACAAACAACTCAATCCACAACAAAAAGAAGCCGTCGACACGATCGATGGACCTGTTTTTGTCATGGCAGGGCCTGGAACGGGCAAGACGCAGATCCTCACCCTGCGCATCGCCAATATCCTGCGGCAGACTGATATCGATCCGGAAAATATCCTTGCCCTCACCTTTACGAACGCGGCCGCCTACAACATGCGTGAACGCCTCGCGACCATCACCGGGCCCGAGGTAGCGAGCCGCGTCTATATTTCGACCTTTCACTCGTTCGCTGAAGACGTCATTAAACGTCATGCTGACCTCTTGGCGAACCCACGTTCGCGCCGTCTCGTATCAACCGTCGAACAATATGAAATTATTGAAGGGATTTTAAATAAGCTCGACCTCGAGCAATTTTCAAAATTCAAGCGTCGCGATACGACCTTGCGATCAATCGTATCCGCGATCGCCAAGGTTAAAAAAGAAGGCCTCACCCCTGACGAATTCCGCACCAAGGTGCAAGAACAGTTTGAAATGGATCAAAACGATCCTTCAATCTTCTATAAAAAGGCACACAAAGGATTTAAGGCCGGCGATATCAAACCAACGGAACTCGCAAAAATTGAACGCAGACGCGACAAGAACCTTGAGCTTGCTGATATCTACCAGGCGTATGAACAGACCCTCGCCGAAGGAACCCTGGGTGATTTTGACGACGTGATCGTCACTCTGATTCATGAATTGCGTGATGAAGGATCGCTCCTTTTGGCTGAATTGCAGGAGCAATTCCAGTACCTCCTCGTTGATGAACACCAGGACACCAGCGACGCTCAGAATGAAATCGTCAGGCTCTTGATTGATAATCCTGTCTTAGAAGGGAAACCAAACCTCTTTGTCGTTGGTGATCGTAAACAGGCGATTTTCAGATTTGCCGGTGCCAGCCAGGCGAGTTACGAACGATTACTCGGCCTTTTGAAAGACCCACAGATCATCAACCTAACCGTGAATTACCGATCACACCAAGAAGTCCTCGATTCTGCGTATTCTTTAATTACCAAAGATACCGAACACCAGGATGAACCAAGTCTTGAGGCTTTTACTGAAAAGAGCGGTATTTTGGAATATCGTGAATTTAATGATGCCAAGATGGAGATCCTGTGGCTCGCCAGTCAGGTGAAGGCGGCTATTGATGATGGACAGCATCCGAACGAAATCGCGGTTTTGTACCGTACGAATCGCGATGCCGATGATATCAGGCGGATGTTCGATATTGTTGGTATTCCGTATCGCGATTTTTCAAAGAAAAATCTTCTGGCTGATCCTGATATTAAAAAATTACTGTACCTCTTGCGCGTGGTTCACGATCCATTGAATAACGAAGCCTTGGCAAAGGTACTGTTCATCGACTTTCTAGGATTCGATGTGTTTGATGTGCAGCGAATCTTGGTCAAATCAAAAAACGCCCGAGGTGAATGGAATAAATCAATTTTGACGATCATCGATGATCCAAAGAAACTCGAAGAAGCCGGTGTACCAAAGGGCCGCCAGGCAACCTACGGCGAATTAGTTGCCATGCTGCGTGATGCTACCACAGAGGCGCACAACACCGACCTCGTATCGTTCTTTTCAGATTTTGTCAGAAAGAGCGGTTACCTGGCGTATCTGATGTCGTTGCCGAACCAGCACCTCGCGCTCACCAAATTAGAAACCTTGTTTGATGAATTGCGCCGCGAGGCATCAACCAGGTCTGAATTTAGTCTGGCTGATTTTGTGAAGTACCTCGATACGATGGATGCGCATGGTATCACGATTGATGTGACAGCAACTGCAACAGAGGGTGTTACCCTGACCACCTTTCACGGGTCAAAGGGTCTTGAATTTGAATCGGTGTACCTAGTGCGAGCCCTTCGTAAACGGTCAGCGGTGAGAGAGATTAGCTTGCCTTTTGGGGACTTTGACGAAGGTGGCATTGAAGACGAACGCCGCCTCTTCTACGTTGCTACTACGCGTGCTAAACATCACTGTTATATCAGTTCGTTCATTTATAACGAAGAAGGTAGGGAAAAACAGCGTTCCATTCACATCGATGAAATGGAAGGATTGACTCGCATCGATATGGACGCCTGGGAGGCTGAACATCAACCTGACCTCGCGCGGTTCTTTGATGTGTCGAACCAACATATTACCTCGTTGATTGATCCTGATTACCTGCGCGAACGATTTGTATCGACGAATCTGTCGGTATCAGCTTTGAACAACTATGTCGATTCGCCGCTGCGCTATTTCTTTAGGAATTTGATTGCCTTGCCCGAGGCCAGGTCACATAACCTTGATTTTGGTAACCTGGTTCACGGCACGCTTGAAAGATATTTCAACCAGTGCAAAAAAGAAGGCACCATCTTACCGAAAAAGGCTTTGAGGGACGCGCTTTCTGTGACCATAGCATCGGACCAGGTCTATGCCGAATTCGAAGATCGTGCCTGGCGAAAACTTGAACCATATTATGACGAACGTCATAACAGCTTTGTGCTGCCGATCGAAAATGAAAAACGTATCCCCCAGGTACCATTTCTATTGCGATCTGGTGAGACGATTAATCTGACCGGGGTCCTTGATAAGGTAACGCAGGGCGAAGATGGCGCGATGATCGTCTGGGATTATAAAACAGGTAAGACCTTCTCGGACATGGACAAAGACCGCAGGGCGAAATTAAAACGCCAGGCGACCTTTTATAAACTCCTCCTTAGATCTGCCTTTGCCGGACGCTATGATTTTGATGTCGCGGTCTTTGATTTCATTGAACCTAATAAAAAGAGTGAATATGAACAGACCGAATTTACTATTACCGAGGCCGACCTTGCCGAATTATCTGACGAGATTAACCAACTGGCCGAAGACGTCATGAACGGTACGCTCCTCGATAAAGATTTTACCAGGGATGACAAGAATCAGGACCTTCTTGAATTTCTCGAAGTCTTGCGAGGACCGCAGGTGATAGAGCAGGGGCAGTTATTTGAATAGCATATATGATACAGACATTTTTTACGACAAAAGAAGATGGGTCAATGATTGAACCAAAAAACCGTGTTGCTTTTCTGGAAAAACATAACCTCTATCAAAAGAAAGATGCGGTTATGAAGCAGGTTCACGGTTCTCATATCATCCGTATTGATGGTGATTATTCTCCTCAGGAGGCAGATGGAATGATAACAAATAGAGACGATATAGCTCTCTTTGTTTTGGTCGCTGATTGTATACCTGTGCTTTTGTATGACAAAATACAGAATGTGATTGGAGTCGTCCATGCTGGCAGACAGGGTGTATTTAAGAATATTTTAGCGAACATGGTCAAGGAATTTGTTGATGGTTACCAATCAAAACCAGAAGATATACAGGTGATTTTTGGTCCACACGCGTTGAAATGTTGTTATGAGGTTGGAAGAGATACCAACGAGCATATTGATTTTGTGAGGAATAGTTACGGAGAAGATTATATTTTTGAAAATAACATTGATTTAGCAGGAATTGCTGTCAAACAGTTAATAGAAGCGGGATTGCTAAAAGAAAACATACAACGATCTTCAACTTGTACCATGTGTAATGGCAATAACGAATATTATTCATACCGAAATGGAAATAATGGCAACAAGGAACGTTTTGCTGGAATTATCACACTGACCTAAAATTTATTATGAACCTCTTCAAACCCTTCGTTTATCTTGTTAAATGGATTAAATCACTATTTCCAAAAATCCGTACCTATCAAATTGAAAATACTTTGGTCTTTTTAGTGCTTGTTACGGTTGCCCTTGTTTCAGGAAGTACCATGATCGAATGGATTGGCGTTATGGCCGTTTTTGTCACCTTTAACCATGCTATCGTATCAAACCGTCTCGAGGAGGCTGAAGGCATGCGAATCAAAGAGGGAATAGCTAGCCAGGTCGCATGTTATAAAAAACAGACGAAATACTTTGTATTAAAGGAGATTTTATGGTTTGCGTACTTTATACTGCTTGGAGCTTGGTCTGCTCTCGCTGGTGTTGTCATCTTCCTTATCTATCCGTTATGGAGAAAGGCATGGAGGAAATACTAATTTATGAACTACGAAGCAAAAACCAAAGACCAAACCTGTCCTTTTTGTGAAATTGTTGCTGGGCGATTGAAAACCCCGGGAATTTTTTGGGAGGACGATCAATTCATGGCATTTTTATCTATTGATCCCAACACTAAAGGTTTCAGTTGTGTGATACCTAAGGAACACTTTGGGAGCGATGTGATGAAGATGCCAGACGATGTACTTCAAGATTTCATTATCGCTTCAAAAAAAGTAGTGAAAATACTCGAGGATTATTTTGATGACGTTGGTCGCGTCGGCGTCATGATGGAAGGAACTGGCATTGATCACGCTCATATTAAATTATTTCCTATGCACGGAACGGGACATCTCAAAAGGGGAGAATGGAAACAGCATCTGTCAGGCAGAGAGTTTTGGTTTGATACCTATGAAGGGTGGATTTCTTCAGGTGGAGGTCCAAAAGCCGACCCAGAGGATTTGAAAGATCTGGCAGAGAATTTAAAGAAACTTCAAGAATAAACCCGATAGGGGTTTTATTTTTTTGAAAATATGATTAAATGAAGAAAATTAAAACTCTTTTACAATGAAACCATTAGTTATTAACTCGTTTCAGGGACCATTTCGTTGGTTGTCCAATTTTTGGGAATGTACCGTTTTCTTTGGTGAAACCCAATTTAATTCGGTAGAAAATGCCTACGTGGCTGCAAAATTACCGGAAGAATTAGCTCACCTACGATTACTCGTAGCTAAATTGAGCCCAGGTAAGGCAAAAAGGTACGGCCGTGGAGAAATAAACCTCACTGATTCTGATGATTGCCCATACGGTAGAATTTCTATGAGAGAAGATTGGAACGACGAATTACGGCTATCCGTTATGAGGGTTTTGATCTATCAGAAGTTTCATCCTGCGATGAATCCAGAACTTTGTTATAGACTCCTTCAAACTAAAGAAGCTCAGTTGATTGAAGGTAATAACTGGCACGATGAATTTTTCGGTGTAGATCAGAAAAAGGGTGGTCAGAATCACCTAGGAAGAATCATTATGGAACAACGGAAGGAGCTTCAGTTAGACCAGAAAAGAATGTCTTCTTTCGAAATGCTCGGACTAACCTCAAACGCTGCCCACAAAATGAGAATCAGATAATTTGATTAATAAAAAAGCTCTGCTGTCGCAGGGCTTTTTTGTTTCTGGTATAATAATCCCATTATGACAGACAAAAAGATCAGAGTAGCCATCAACGGATTTGGCCGTATTGGACGGGCATTTTTGCGATTGGCGTTTGAACGTTATCCCAACATCGACATCGTCGCGGTGAACGACCTTGGCGACCTTAATAACCTTGCCTACCTTTTGAAATACGATACCGCCCAGGGAAATAGCGATATGAAGGTATTGGCATCAGATGATGGGCAACATCTTAGCGTCGAGGGACACGACATCAGAATCCTTCAGGAAAGAGAACCTCAAAATCTACCATGGGGTGAGATGAATATTGACGTCGTTATTGAATCAACCGGATTCTTTACGAAATATGACCAGGCGGCACTCCACCTCGATGCTGGGGCTAAACGCGTGGTTATTTCAGCACCTGGAAAGGGTGAACCACGCGAAGGTGTCAGTTCAGGAACGGCTCTTTTGGGGGTTAATAACGACACGGTTGGGACCTGCCAAATTTCATCAAACGGTTCATGTACGACGAACGCCAGCGCACCGGTGGTTTCAATCTTGAACGATGCGATTGGTATTGAAAAGGCACTGTTGAACACCACTCACGCCTACACTGCCACCCAGGCCATCGTTGATAGCCCTGCAAAAGGCGGCAAGGATTATCGCGGAGGCCGTGCCGCGGCACAAAACATCATCCCATCATCGACGGGAGCTGCCGTTGCGGTGACCCAGGCGATTCCGGCCCTTGAAGGGAAATTTGACGGTATTGCCTGCCGCGTACCGGTGGTGTCAGGATCGATTGCCGACGTAACCTTCCTCGCGAAACGTGATACCAGCGTCGAAGAAGTAAACCAGATTCTCAAAGACGCCGCCAAGGACCCACGATGGGAAGGTATCTTTACGGTGACCGAAGAACCGATCGTATCATCTGACATTATCGGTAACACCCACGCGTCGATTGCGGATCTACCAATGACCCGCGTGGTTGATGGAAACCTGGTGAAGGTAATGGCCTGGTATGATAATGAGATGGGGTATACCAATACGCTCGTCCGACATGTTATTGAGACAGGGAACAAGCTCTAACATCAGCGAACTACTTCGTTAAAATAAAAAAGAGCACTCAACGTATAAGTTAATACGTATCGTTTGCTCTTTTTTATTTTGCCTTGTATTTCATCTGATCTTAGAGTTTGTTAAAACTTTGTAAACGAGCGAATTTCTTTGTCAGTTTCGACGCTCGGTTTGTCACCGCAGGTAAACTGCGGCTCCGGCACACTCGCGCCTAACTTCCTCGAACTTCATCTCGTTTCTGAAATTTTAAAGAGCACCTTAGGGTGCTCTTTTTTATTCAAAAATTTCAGCAATAAGATCAACTTTAATTAAAAATCTTCATCTTCCCATGCATATTCTTCATCAACCTTCTCTCTTATATTTGGTAGTCCATTTTCTTGATCATTTTCAACAATCTTAATAAGATTTTCTGATTGAAACTCATCAAGTTCAATTGTCTGAGCGTTTTTACCCCAATTACGTTTAATCCAATCTTCTTCTTTTTCGACTTCAACTCTCACGGGGTTTTCTCCTATGAAAGCATTAAGATCTTGGTTAAAATACGCCCCATAATATTCGTGAAAAATAACAAAATAGTTGCCTTTTTCTGTTCTATAGGCATCTAGTCTTGGTCTTACTTCTGTTGTATTCATTTTATAATTTTTTAGTTAATTTTGTTCATATATATATTAACATAATAACAATTATATGTCAATATTTAATATCTAGTTTTTAACTTTTGTTATAATGCTCATATATGTCTACTCATCTCAAAAAATATGGATTACATGGACAATTTAATGATTTTTTGAATGGTCAATCATCATCAATGTTAGGTCGCGTTACCTCAGTCCACCGAACCAGTTATGATGTGATGACCGAATCTGGTGAAATCACCTGCGAAATCACTGGGAATCGCCTCAAAGACAAAGACCCTTACCAAAAACCAATCGTGGGGGATTGGGTGCTGGTTGAAATGGGCGAGGGGGGTAACGCTAACATCATACGCGAGATTCTGCCAAGGAATACCGTCCTAGAACGGCGCAAGGTAAACGCTAGCGATAAAGAAGAAATCCAATTGATCGCCACAAACGTTGATGTCGCAGTCATCGTACAAGCCCTTGACCAGGATTTTAGTCTTGCCAGAATACAGCGCACTTTGACCCAGCTTTCGGGTACGGGCATTCGCCCGATGGTAGTGTTGAATAAACTTGACCTCGTCAGTGATATTGATCAGGTTAAGAAAGAGATACATCAGCTTGATGCTGATCTACCGGTGGTTTTTACCTCACTTGAAACTGGTCATGGTTTATCTGATCTAGAACAATTATTTGAATCTGGTGAAACGATTGTATTCATAGGGTCTTCGGGGGTTGGTAAGTCATCCATCATCAACACCATGCTGGACGAGGAACGTCAGCAGAAGACGGGCGAGATTTCTGAATGCAGCGGAAAGGGAAAACACACCACCACCGCGAGAAAACTCTTCCTATTAGATAATGGCGTCATTGTCATTGACACCCCTGGTACCCGTGAATTTGGGGTGACGGCGGATCTTAGCGCGCTTGACGATGTTTTTAGAACGATTGATGAGCTGGCTACCAATTGTAAATTCCGAGACTGCAGACACCAATCCGAACCTGGTTGTGCGGTGAAAGACGCTGTTTCAACAGGAATCATAGATGAAGAGGTGTTAAAGAGTTACCAAAAGTTAAGAGAAGATTTAAAAAACTAGGCGAGACCTAGTTTTTTGATAACTCTATCGATGACTTCACGATGATCGAATGCTAGTTCAGGAAGTTCATGTATCGGAAACCATTTTGCCTCTTTTGCGTCATCTCCACCTTGTACTTTATCCATCCGGTCGTTTGTGATGGTACCGTAATAAATAATTGAAATATTTCTTCCTCGTGGGTCGCGGTCGACACGGTCAGCAATATCTATTAAATGAAGTTCTACATCTGACAATGTAGTTTCTTCTTCTAACTCTCTTTTAGCACCGAATTCGATTAATTCGTCCAGTTCTATTCGTCCTCCTGGGAATGCCCACATTCCTATAAATGGATCTTTTCCGCGTTGAATAAGAAGGAGTTTAGAAAAATCTTCATTAAATACCAAGGCATCAGCGGCAAGGGGTAATGGAGATTGTTTTCCTGGTGTATTCATAAAGAGAGTATACCAAGCACTAAATACCGTGCCTATTTTTTACGAACCTATTTTGTTCCACCCCCACACCTTTAAAGTAAAACTGGTTTCTTCAAAGGTGTGGGGGTATAATGGCTTCAATATGGACTACACTCTCCACCTTGCCACTGACCACGCTGGTTTTGAAATGAAAGAGTTCCTCAAGTCTGCTCTTGAAGAGCTTGGCTATGATGTGCTTGATCATGGGGCTTTTGAATATGACGAGGGGGACGATTATCCAGATTTTATCTCGCTCGCGGCATCGGCTGTATCTGAAAATCCAACCGACAAAGCCGTAATTTTTGGTGGATCAGGCCAGGGCGAAGCCATGGCAGCGAATCGCTATCCCAACGTTCGGGCAACCGCCTATTATCATTTTGATCCCGAAATTATTAAACTTTCACGTGAACACAACGACGCGAATGTGATTTCTATTGGTACGCGGTTCCTATCGAACGAAGAGGTCCTCGAATCGGTGTTGTTTTGGCTCGAGATTCCGTTCAGCGGCGAAGAACGTCACGCTCGCCGCATCGAGAAAATAGAGTTCACCGAATTTGAAGATGAATAATCACCGACACCTCGGGCGATACGATTCGTTCGATGCCTTCATCGCCCACGATGAACATTTTACCGAGGCCGAGCAGGCACATATTTTGGACAGTTTTCGCGAAGCTCGGAACCAACGCCTCGTCAGATTATCCTTGATCCTCGCGCTGTGGAGTGTTATCGCAGCCTTTGTCGATTCGATCCTTATTGGTGGCGGGGTGATTGCCAGCGTGATGATGGGCTTGAATTTGATGTATTTTATTCCCGAAATAACTTTTTTTGTTGTGAATTTTGCGGTGAAGGTATTCTTTGTCAGGTGGTACCTCGCGCGTAGTTTGTCATTTGGACGCCTCACGCTGTCGGGAATACCGTATTTGGGATCGATTTTGGTTATTGGATTTCTGACCAAGGATGATCCTATCTTTTTCAAAGGAGTAAAGCATTTCTTGCGTTATCAACGGGGGCGGGGTGTGAGGAACCTTGGTCGGATCTTGCGAATAAATATCTTTAAATAAAAACGCCAATCGGGCGTTTTTTATTTCAATTCCTTGAGGTAATCGAGAACTTCTTGTGGGTGATTCGCTGGTTTGACCGTGTCCCAGTGTTTGATGATGACACCGGATTCGTCGATCAGAAATGATTCACGCGAGATACCCATGTATTTTTTTCCGTACATGGATTTTTCTTTCCATACCCCGTAGGTTTCGGTGATCGAGCCATCCTCATCAACTAAGATGGGAAAGGTGAGACCTTCTTTTTCGCAGAATTTTTGGTGTGAAGTCTGTGAATCACGTGATACCGCTAGAATTTCGGTATTCATTTTTTTGAATTTGTCGTAGAGATCCTCAAAACCATTGGCCTCGACCGTACAGCCAGACGTCATGTCTTTTGGATAAAAGTACAGAAGAACCTGTTTCCCTTGTAAATCTGCAAGTGATACCTGGTTGCCATGTTGGTCGATGGTTGTGAATGTTGGTGCTTTTTTGCCTTCCATGGGACCAGTATACCACAGCCATAGAGGGCTGATTTAGGGTATACTGTGGATATGAACGTAGAGATTGTGCCGGCAATCATGCCCGAAGATTTTGCCGATATCGAAGCGCACGCGGGTCTGGTCAGGCGATCGGTGAAGACCGTGCAGCTCGACCTTATGGATGGTGATTATGTTCCCGAGGCTACCTGGCCATTTGTCGGGAAAGAGACAGAAGTTCAAGAACTAATCTCGGAGGCTCGGTCCCTACCGTTTTGGGAGGACCTTGATTACGAACTTGATCTCATGATTTCAAAACCCGAAGATGATCTTGATACCTGGCTGCACCTTGGGGCGTCGCGCGTGATTGTTCATTATGCGTCGGTCGGAAATTGGGGTCCCATTCGCGAGGTACCCGAAGGCGTTCGTTCCTTTGTGAATATCGGGATTGCCGTAACCATCCATGATGATGTTGAGGCGGTTGCAAAACTAGTTGAAGAAGGGATATTTGATTTCATCCAGGTGATGGGTATTGCCCATGTTGGATACCAAGGCGAACCTTTTGAGGACGATGCGATTGATCTGGTTCGGTCGTTCCATGAACGGTTTCCTAATATGCCGATTAGTGTTGATGGTGGGGTATCACCAGATACCATCCAAATTCTAACCGATGCTGGGGCAACGCGATTCGTATCGGGATCATACGTGTTTGGCGGAGGAGTTGCGAGTGAAAACGTCACGGAACTCTTTGAAACCTTGGGAATCACCGACGAAAAATCTGATCTTTAGGATCAGGTTTTTTATAGATCGAACCTTGCCTTTATTTCCCAGCTTGCTAGGCTGGTGGGGAATTCAAAATTTTGTACTTTTGAAAAAAGAAAAAACACCTAGTGATTTTTTTAAAGATAGACTTGAAGAGATACGGACCGGTAATCAATTCTTTATGCAAAAAGATAAAAAACACCTCATGAGAGAATTTTTTATCTTAAATTGGGTATTGTTTTTACTAAAATGGTTCCTGTGCGGTTTTGTATTTCTCCAGAATTCGTTTTCGATTGGTTTTGTTTTTACCTCTTATTCGCTTGAATATCTTATACTGTTCTTGTTCATATTCTTGAATTATAGAGACCCTTTTTATTCAGCAGTTGTTGCACTTCCGACGATGAGAAGTTTGATTCCTTTACATGTTCTCGGGACAGAGACTAGAGCATATAAGATGTATAACAGAATCAAAGATTTCTTTAAAAGAGTCTTAAAAATCACAAAAACCCCAGCTGAATAAGAGTAAGCTCGGGGTTTTTATTTTTGGAAGAGATTTAAAAGATTTTGAAAGGGTGATCGTTTCTTCATCCGATCTCGACCGCGTAATGATTTTGAAAATACTTCTTGGCTGGTTGTTCCGTGTTTCGCATAATAAACCTTTTGTTTTTCTTGTGGTAAATTTGCGATTCGTTTGCAGGCCTTGCTGCAGGTTCGGTTCATTTTCTGTTCGCAATTATCACATTGCAGGAACAAGAGGTTACACACGGTATTTTTGCAGTTTACGTGTCGGTCACAGGGGTTATCACATTGATGACAGGTCGAAATGATCTCGCTTCCGATTCGTTCGCGACCGCGTCCGTCAAAAACGTAGTTCGCACCCAGAAATTGATTAGAAAGCCCTTCGCGTTCTACCTGGTGTTTATAGTCGATGATGCCACCGTGCAATTGATTCACATCGCTGAATCCTTGGTGTTTGAGGTAGGCTGATGCCTTTTCACAGCGAATCCCGCCCGTGCAGTAGAGGAGGACTTTTTTGTCTTCACTTCCTTTCAGGCTATCGGCTATAAGAGGCAGTTCATCCCGAAAGGTGTCAGCTTCGGGACAGACGGCTCCGTCAAAGTGGCCAATTTCAGATTCATAGTGATTTCGCATGTCGACCACAATGGTTTCATCATTAGCCATCGCTTCGTTCCATTCGCGTGCCGTCAGGTGGTTTCCAACATTTTCGATATTGTAGTCATCCTGGGTAAGGCCATCGGCGACGATTTGTTTTTTGATTTTAATCTGCAGGGTGGTGAAGGCCTCGCCGTTTTCTATACCAATTTTGAATGGGACGTCCTTGAATTCTGAAAAAGAATCCATAAACGAACGGAAATTGTCGACATAATGGTCCGGCACCGATACCTGGGCGTTGATCCCCTCGGTCGCAAGGTACACGCGGCCAAGAACGCCAAGGTCCCGCCACCCTTGAAACAGTCGTTCGCGCATCGCTTCAACATCACCGATTCTGACATAGCGATACAGGGAAATCGGAGTACGTGAAAAATCCTCGGCCTCGAGGGCTTTTCTCGCCTCGGCCTTATTTGGACCTTGTTTCTTCCACTGGTGGTAGGTGATTTCCATATTAACTATCCTAACGAAAGAAAGGGATTTTTCAACATCCACAAGAAATAAAAATCTATTCTACTATTCTAACGAATATTAGAATAGATTTTAATGTATTGACATAATAGTTATATAATATATTATATATGTTGAATCAACGAGGTATGCGCAACCACCTCTTCAAACGGAGCGAATTTAAATGTTAATACAATGGCAAAACAAAATGTCGTTCAGGTCCTGGAAGAAAAGCTCGGATCTATCATTAAACTAGTCGATAAATGGCTGAACCAATGGGATATCCCTTTGGGAGAAATTTTGAACCTATTTCACCACATGAAAAAATCTGACCTTCAGTGTCTGATTGATGGTAATTATGAAATAGTTAAGAAGACAAGTGCCACGATACAGAAAAGGCTTGCTTTTAATAGCAACAACCAGTATCACACAAAAAACTTCAGGGCGGTGCTCGCCAAATCCGACAATGAGCTACGGGCCCTCGACCGCAGCACGCTTCAGGTAATCACCACCAACGGCAAACAAAATTGCTATGATCTCAAAAAGGAGATTGGCGAAAAAAATATCGCCAAGTCCGAAACCGAGGCCTTAGAAATTTTAGCCGCAACCATGATCGATAAATATAAGGATGGTAATCTAAACATTGTGTATTATCTAGATGCTACAGGCGGGCTGTGCTACGTGTACTGCTATTGGTATGGTTCCGAGTGGCGCTGCGATGCGATCTCTGCCTATTCCGTGTCGTGGGATGCTGGTCGGCGAGTGTTTTATTCTGCAACTTAGAACTGAATATCTTAGTATTTTAGAGACACTTTGATTCTTGGATACTCTGATCCTTAACCCGTCTTCGGTATAAGACGGGTTTTCTATATACCAACATAAGATGTTACAATACCACCATGACCGACGAACGAATCAAGGACTTGGAGCTGAAAGCCAACGATATTAGGATTTCAATTATCGATATGCTCGAGGATGCTGGATCAGGACATACGGCAGGACCCCTCGGGATGACCGATATTTTTACGGCCTTTTATTTCGAGATTCTGCAGCATGATCCGAACAATCCTGATTGGGAAGAACGTGACCGATTGATCTTATCAAACGGACACATTGTGCCGGCGCGTTATGCCACGATGGCGCACGCAGGGTATTTCCCCTTGGATGAATTGAAAACCCTGAGGAAATTCGGCAGCCGATTACAAGGACACCCCGAACGACATAAATTACCCGGGGTTGAAAATACCTCGGGACCCCTCGGTACGGGCCTCGGGCAATCGGCGGGAATGGCCTTTGGCCTTCGTATGGATGGCAAGAAAAATCGCGTGTACTGCCTGACAGGGGATGGGGAATTAGATTGTGGGAACATCTGGGAATCTGCCATGTTCGCCGCACATCACCGATTGTCCAATCTGACCGTAGTCGTTGATCGTAACAACATCCAAATCAACGGATTTACTGAAAATGTAATGTCACTAGGTGATTTGAAGGCGAAATGGGAATCGTTTGGCTGGCACGTGATCGAAGTCGATGGACACAACATTGAAGCCTTCGTCGATGCGGTACACCAGGCGCACGCGATCCAGGAACAACCAACCTGCATCATCGCGCATACCATCCCGGGTAAGGGCATCCCCGAGATCGAGAACGACTTCACCTGGCATGGCAAGCCGCCATCAACCGAAGAAGAACAGCGATTTTTGAAAGAATTGCGCACCCTACGTGGCAAGATCGAAGCCTCACACGCGAGTTAATATTATGGAAAAGGACTACCACAATATAGCCAATCTATGCTACGAAATCGGTACCCTGCGTCGCATTAATCGATCACATCGGCAACACTTTCTGACCGCCGACGCCTCTGATAACATTGGGTCACATTCGCACCGCGTGGCCTGTATCGCCTTTATGTTGGCACAGCTCGAGGGGGTCGACCCTTACAAGACCGCGGTTATGGCCTTATTCCACGATGTGCCAGAAACACGTAGTGGTGATCAAAACTGGGTTCATAAACGCTACGTTACCGCCCATGAAGATGAAGTCGTGCAGGATCAATTTGGCAGTTTACCGTTTGATGATCTTTCCAAGGTAGTGGCCGAGTATCGAGAGCGCACATCACCTGAATCGATTGTTGCCAAAGACGCGGACCTCCTTGATCAGATACTCTTGTTAAAAGAATATGCTTGGAGTGGCAACAAAGAGGCAGATTTATGGCTTAAAGGAAAGGACCAGGATCAGAATAAACACCTTTCATTATTAAGGACAGAATCAGGTAAAAAAGTTGGGGCATGTATTCTTGATGGGAGCCCTTCAGACTGGTGGAATGGATTATCTACCAGTGAAAATCGAACCTAATATGCTGAACGATAACCTACATCTAAATACTGATCTCTTTGATACCGACAAGCTCGATAAGGCCGCTACCCGTGACGGCTTTGGAAAGGGTCTGGTTGAGGCAGGTGAAAAAGATCCGAATGTGGTCGCCCTCTGTGCTGACCTTGCAGAATCAACCCGCGCTGAATGGTTCAAAGACGCCTTTCCTGATCGTTATATTGAACTTGGGGTTGCTGAACAGAACCTCGCAGCGGTAGGATCAGGTTTTGCGAATTACGGCAAGGTGCCCTTTATCATGTCCTACGCAGCCTTCTCGCCAGGGCGAAACTGGGAACAGATTCGTTCAACCATCACTTTGAATGACGTGCCGGTAAAAATTGTTGGTGCTCACGCTGGAGTATCCGTTGGTCCTGACGGGGCGACCCACCAGGCCCTCGAAGATATTGCTATCACGCGGGTGCTACCCAATATGACCGTGGTGGTACCTGCCGATAGTGAAGAGGCACGCAAAGCCACCCTTGCCATTGCGGCTAATGGTAAACCATCATATTTGCGTTTGGCTCGTGCCAAGACCCCTGTCTTTACCACATCTGACACACCGTTCGTTATTGGAGAACCCCAGGTGGTGTATCAGGATGAGGAAGCAAGGGTAGGAATTATTGCCTGTGGGTCGTTGGTGTATCAGTCGATGCTCGCGGCAAAGGAATTAGAACAAGAGGGCATCAAGGTGTCGGTCATAAACCTCTCGACCATTAAACCAATGAACGCCGAAGCGATCGTCGATTTCGTAGAAAACCTCGACCTTGTCGTCACCGCCGAGGAACACCAGATTGCCGGTGGCATGGGTTCTGCGGTTGCCGAGGTATTGTCAGCCGCAATGCCGAGGAGGATCGCCTTTATTGGTATGCAGGATCGATATGGGGAATCGGGTGACCCCGATCAGCTACTTGAACATTTTGGTTTTACCAAAGACGGCATCGTAAAGCGTATCAAGGAAGAGCTTGGTAAATAAAAATCCAGAGATTAGAACTCTGGATTTTTATTTACGTGATCAGTTACACCTTGAGTGAAAGCCTCAAGTGATTTCTGAAGATCTTCTTCGCACGAAAGAGAACATTCTACTTTGTTGATTAGTGTTCGTTCTTTCGGAGGCATAACCTCTGAAATAGGCTTATTAAAACTTTTGTCTTGATGTTTTTCTTTATTTGCTTGGATAAGCCTGTTTAATACAGGCGCTTTCCCATTCCATTCTGGCTTTGGAGGTGGAACTTGTTGAGGCATTGGTTGTTCAAATGGGTTTTGATTCATATTATTTTTAATTATCTGAAAATTCGTTTTCGTTAGGTATTTTTTGATCTGTTTTCTTTAATATCTGTTTATTTTTTTCTAATTCTTTTTGCTCACTATTTTCAAAATTTCCATCAGTTTCAGAAGGAGAAAAGGCGGCATGTATTTCAAGTTGGTTTTGAGTCTTTTTACCATTAGACACATTGCCCATAACCTCTTCAAAAGAAGATCCTTCTTCATGTAAACCTGTTTTTTTCAGCCAGTTTGGGATTTCCATACTCATATAGAGAGTATACCAAGACTAAAAAACACCGTACAGGTGTTCTTTTTCTCTAGATTTTTTTAGGTCGATAATCCTCGGGTGCGTTTTTGAGGAATTCCTCCAATTGATCGCGGGTGAGGAGGCCTTCTTGCGCGCCAATGTGCTGAACGACATTCATTGAATTAATCGGACCCCATGACAAGGCTTCTTTGACCGATTTACCAAGGCCAAGCGCGACGGTAAAGGTCGACGAGAATGAATCACCAGCCCCGGTTCGTTCGATTGGTGGTTGCGGGTCAGGGTAGATCGGATGGAACCAATATTCATCGTGATATGAATCGTAGGCGTAGGCACCATCAGGTCCGTCGGTCACGCAGACAATTTTTGGTCCAAATACATGGATACCACGCATTAATTCCTTGACCTCGCGTGAATCGGTATCGAGAATCTTTTGTGCTTCTTCGACGTTACAGAAGAAGACTTCGGTTGCGGCATACACATCTTTCAATTTTTCGGTCCCAAGTGAAATTTGGAAGGTTCCTGGTTGGAAGGCCATCTTGATACCGTTTTCCTTTACCCAGGCAGCGATGTCAGCGTGGTAATCCATTGAATGTTCACCAACAGAACTAAAGTACACCCAGGTTGGCACTGAATTACCTACCTGTTTTTTGAGGCCGTAGGTATAATCTTCGTGTTTGATCAGGATCGTTCGTTCAGCCTGAAATGATAGAACATAGTGGTAATTGGTAGTTTTTCCTTCTTCGATCGTGACAAAGTCTGTTGAAACCTTATTTCCGGTAAGAGCTTCGATACATTCCTTTCCAAACCCATCATTTCCCACATGGGTCATGAGGGCTGAATTAAGACCTAGACGTGCGGCAGATACTGATGCATTTGGGGCATTTCCAACCGCAGGGATGACTGTTACGTCTCGATAGGGAATCTTATCACCGAATCGCATCGAGAGCATACAATTTTCGTTGTCGATATTACAGTGTACTTCGGCGTCTTGTAATGTGATAAAGGCATCGATCACGATGTCGCCGATTGCCATAAAATCTACCTTGTTGTCTGTGCTCATGGAGACAAGTATACCACAGGCCGCTATGGTATACTTTTTCCATGAAAACCCTCAAACAATACCTTATTGAAGCTCAGGAAAACGGCCGAGCCATTGCCCACTTTAACGTAGCGAATTCTGATATGATTCTCGGTATTTTTGCCGGGGCGAAAAAGGTCTCAGAAGAATATGGCGAGAATATTCCGGTCATTATCGGTTTTTCCGAAGGTGAACGAGATGCGATGGGGGTTATTCAATCTGTTGACTATATAACGAGCCTTAGAAACGAACACGATTATCCTATCTTTACGAACGCTGATCATACCTACAGCGTACAGCGGACCTGTGAGGCTATTGATGCTGGTTTTGATATGGTAATTTACGACGGCAACAAAGTCAGTCACGAAGAGAACCTCGAACATACCAAGGCGGTCGTGGCCTACCGAGATAAGGTAAACCCAGATTGTCTCGTCGAGGCGGAATTCGGATTTATCGGTGGTGGTTCTGATATCAAGGATGCCGTACCCGAGGGTGTTTCAGAAGAAACGATGACTAAGCCCGAAGAGGCAAAAGCCTTTGTTGATGCGACGGGTATCGACCTTTTGGCACCGTCGGTAGGTAACGTGCACGGTATGGTCAAATCAGGAAATCCAGCACTGAACCCGGGTCGCGTCGCTGATATTTTAGCGGCGACCAAAATACCACTGGTCCTTCATGGTGGTTCTGGTTCAACTGATGAAGATTTTAAAGCGGTCATCGCGGCGGGGATTTCAGTCATTCATATTAGTACTGAATTGAGGGTTGCGTATAGAAAGGGAATTGAAGACGCCTTTGCTGAGGATCCTGATCAATTGGCCCCCTATCGCTACCTTAATCAAGCGAAAACAAACGTAATGTTGAAGGTTGAAGACCGCATGAGGCTGTTTTGGGGCCTCAAATAGCTTATTTTTAAAGGCTTTTTGACATAATAGTTTTCATGTTGTATAACTGTGGATAACTCCTTGACCATCGAGGCTATTCCTAGTATCGTACTAGCGTTCTCCTTTGCGAGAGCTTTTTTAGTTTCGGAGTTTTGCGGAGCACATACCGCAACCTATGACATCATATATACTACCTAAGAAAGTTATTAAGCATCCGTTCTTAACGAACGTGTACAAGATTCTCATTATTGTTTATTCGTTCTATATTGCGTTTTCATCTCAGGTCTTTGCGCTTGAGGCGGACGCCCCTCTTGGCGGTCAGTCGTTTGCGCAGCTTCTGCTTGACGATACAGCCGCACTAGAACGATCGATGCGCCAGCGTGAAGACGAGCGTATCGCCAAGATTCGTGCCTACTATGCACGATATAACCTTCCCCTTCAGCACGAAGCTGAACACTTTGTCGAGTCGGCGGACAAGTACGACATTGACTGGCGTTTGGTTGCTGCGATCGGCTTTATCGAGTCGACCGGAGGTAAGTTCGCATGTAAGAATGCCAGCTACAGTGCCTTTGGATGGGGATCGTGTCAGATCGACTTTGATTCATATGCTGAATCAATTGACGTTATTTCGATGAACCTCGGTGGTCACAACCCGAACACCGCTCGGTTCTATGAAGACAAGACCGTCAAACAGATCCTTCAGGCCTACAACCCTGATCATATTCGTCCCGGCTATACCAAGATGGTAATGCGCCAGATGGATATTATTGATCAACAAGAGGTCTAACAAAAACACCACCCGTCGGGTGGTTTTTTGTTTTTTAGAATAATACGAGCTGATTGATCTTTACTTTTTTGACTTGTTTTTCTGATTTGTTTTTCACATTATCGAGGATCTTTTCTATTTTATAAGAAGCTGATTCTCCGATTGGCTGCCAGTCTATAAAGAAGTTAGTTCCAAGAATTTTGTTGTAGATTTCAACGTCTTGGTTTCGCATATTCTTTTTTTGGCCGGAATAGAATTCTGATTCGCTGAGATTAAGAACTTTTTTGAAGAGATTGACTCCCGTAAATCTTGCTTCAAATTCTTTGATCTTATCTTTCACATTAATACGTTTTCCCATGGCGTATGTTTTAAAGTTGCTTTGATTCCAAAATAAAACATTATCGTCTTATCGTCAATAATTTGTTCACATGTTAGGATATCAACACATGGTTCAGCAGCCTCAACCGAATAATTATATTGAACCTGACGTGCTTTTGGTTCATAAACCGATAGGTATCAGTTCATTTGATGTACTTCGTCGTTTGCGGCCTGTTTTGGGAACCAAGAAATTAGGTCACGCTGGCACCCTTGATCCCTTGGCTCGTGGACTCATGATTGTGGGGGTGAATGCTGGTACGAAAAAAATGACGAATTATCTGAAACTACCAAAGGTCTACCTTGCGGATATTGTTCTTGGCCGGTCAACCACGACAGGTGATGCCGAAGGTGAGATTACCCGCCAGACGATGATTGGTCCTGGTGATCTCGTATTAGCCGACGTAGACCAAGCTGTTCGCAGTATGGTGGGTACCCACACTTTGCCTGTACCCCGATATTCAGCGATCAAGGTCGACGGGAAGGCTCTGTACCGTTATGCCAGGGAAGGCAAAGAGCCACCACGTATTCCTGAAAAAGAAATGATCGTTACCGAGGCTCAGTTGATTGACCTCTATCATGGCGGCAAAGATACCTACCTAGCAAAGGTCAGATTAGGAGTCGATTCAGGTGCCTATGTGAGGACCCTGGCCGAGGAATTAGGTCGACAAATTGGCGATCTACCTGCCAGTCTTACAGGTCTGTATCGCGTGTCTATCGGACCCCACCTCGATCAAGAGGCCTTTCGACTAGAAGAATCATCAGAGAAGCCAGGGTTCATTCGTGCTATACTAGACCTGTTATTCGCTAAGCGCTCGTAACACCATGAATATTTTCTTTCAAACCAAGAACCTCGATCTGTATCAAGAAGCAAAAGATGCGATGGCTCATCGTATGGAGGGTCTCGGAAGATTCTTTCCTGGAGAAGCACACGCGTACCTCGATATCGAAAAGACAACCTCGAGTCACCATGGCGAGGATTTGTACTATGTTTCGATTCGTATTGAGGAGCCAGGAAATCAATACTTTACGGATGAATATCGGGCCGGGGTGAAAGATGCCTTTGATCATGCCTATGACGAAATGTTTCGTATGGTACGGTCAGATCGAAATAAGACCCGTGGCCTTGCCCGTCGAGCTGCCTCGAGGATGAAGAGAATATTTAAACGAAATTAATTTATGAGTACTCCTACTAAAACCGTATTATCATTACTCGGCATTGCCGTCATCGTCGTTGTCGTAATACTTCTTGCGACACCACGAGAGACTCATTCACCAACGAATGAAGATACGACCCTAACCACTACTGAATCAACCATGCACGCAACTGTTACCACTAATAAGGGAAGCTTTGAGCTTGAACTCTTTGCCGACCTTGCTCCTAATACCGTTACTAATTTTGTAAACCTCGCTGAAGAAGGATTTTACGAAGGTGTTAAGTTTCACCGCGTCATCGCTGGGTTTATGATCCAGGGTGGGGATCCGTTGACCAAGGATGATACCAAGGCGGCTTTTTGGGGGACGGGTGGTCCTGGATACCAGTTTGATGATGAAATTCACGCCGAGAATCAAAACGTGACCGGTACTATCTCGATGGCGAATGCTGGACCAAATACCAATGGATCACAGTTTTTCATTAATACGGCTGATAATGATTTCCTCGATATGAAACATACCGTATTCGGCAAGGTGGTGTCGGGGATGGAAGTGATCAAAGCCATCGAATCAGTTGAAACGGGACCAGGCGATCGACCGGTAGAGCCAGTCGTAATTGAATCGATTGTAATTGGAAGCTAACTATGAAGTTTTCGCGGGAAAAAATTCCAGAGAAGATCACAAGTGAAGGTCCTATCCCCGAAGGTGTTTCTCATGAGGTTACCCCAGAAGAGGAGGCGTTACTAGAGGACATGGAGGACTACTATCTGAAACATCCTTACAAGTAAAAATGGGCCGAATGGTCCATTTTTTTAAGATAAAAAGTCAATTACCTCCTCAAGCTCTTTTTCAGAGTTGATTGGGTACATGATGTCATCTATTTTAAACACAGGGAGGGTGAATTCCCCGTTCTTTTCTACGACCTCCTTTTTTATCTCAGGTGAGTCTTTCTCGTCTTGAGGGTTGATTTCTACTATCTCCACAGAGACGTGGGCTAAAGACTTTACCTTTTTTTCGGCCAGGTCACATGCATCACAGCTTGGGGCACGGTACAGAATTACCTTCTTCTTTTTCATCTTTTTGAATATTAAAATTTATTTTTTGTCTGTATTGCTCTCGATTAGGTTATACCAAAACAAACAACCCGTGCAAGCTAGCGGGCCTTGGGATGATGCACTGGCTGGTGCGGGTAGAGGTAGATGTGTCGGTGGTGGTAGAACCGTTCATACCCGATCATGGTCGAGGCGAGGAAGAAGATGCTCGAGATAATTGCAATCGGAGAAAAGACCAGAACGTTATGAATGACCCACACGGTCATAGCGATGATGAGGTAAACTCGCATATACCGGTCACTCGATGAGAAG
>JAGQMP010000003.1 GCA_020428585.1 Patescibacteria group bacterium | reverse complement strand
CAACGTGTGTACGACCAATGTGGTACGGATGTAAATCGTCTCGACGGAGACAAAGACGGTATTGTTTGTGAATCGTTACCGAAAGAAGCTTAGCAAAATAAAAAAACGTAGGATAACTACGTTTTTCTTTTGGTGCCCAACGCGAAATTGGTCACAGATAGATTGCGTACGCAATCTTCCGCGACCCCGGCTCGCCCGTCCTGCTTCACTCCGCTCAGATCGGACATGGCTCCGCCTTTCAAGTCCCGACGAAACCTCCGCAGGGAGGTTTCTCCCTGACCAATTAAAAAGAGCTAGGGAGCTCTTTTTAATTGGTGCCCAGGGCGGGACTTGAACCCGCACGCTCTAGGAGCCACGGCCCTCAACCGTGTGTGTATACCAATTCCACCACCTGGGCAATACAAAAGATACTATCACAAAACTTCAAAATGGGAATATTTTGCTACACTATCAGTATGCTAACCATTTTCAAATACATCGACTACGCGAGAAAAGCTAAGCAGGGCTATCACGCCCCTGAAGAACTCCTTGCTGATACCTCGTTCGGATTTGTAGAAGGGTTCTTTATCGCGGCCTTTGTGGTGACGGCACTTTTGTCAGGAGGGTTATTATTTTTAGGATTTTTCTATGGGTTTTTGTTATTCAAAATCCTTGGAGTTATTGCTGTTCTTGCCCTAGCGGTAGAAATAACAATCTACATCGTAATAAAACGCGCTTTCAAAACTATGAGCAAGCGGGTAGTGGATAGTGTTCAGAACAATATTTCACGTCGAAATGTAAGGGATGTCGAGACCCATGAACAAAGATAGGCTGTGGTATACTGGTCCCGTTATGAAAAAAATTGTATTGATTATCATTGTTGTTATTGCAGCAATCCTGATTATTAAGAGCATGAAGGGAAGGGAAGAACCACTTCCTCGGAATGACCTCCAAGAAGACGCTGATTACCAAGTAACCAGTGAACTTTCTGATGGAACGTATGCGGTGTCAGCCGGTTCGCAGATTGCCTGGGAAGGTAAAGCCATCGGCAAAAGTCATCCAGGAGGTCTTTCCGTTTCTTCAGGAACGCTCGTTGTAGAGGATGGACTTATCTCTGGATCAATAGCCTTTGATATGGCAAGCATTACCTCAGACGAAGGAATTAGTATGCTCGAAGAGGATCTAAAAAGCGATAATTTCTTTGATGTAGTGAATTATCCTGAAGCTACGTTTTCAATCAAGAGCTACCTCAACGGTGCTATTAGCGGAGATCTTACCATGAGGGGAATTACCCAACCCGTATCGATTCCGACAACGGTCACTATGGGCGACGATGAATCTCTTGTTGTTACTTTTAACGGATCGCTTGATCGAACCCTCTGGGATATTCGATTCCGTTCGAATAGTTTCTTTGATGACCTTGGAGACAAGGCTATCAATGATCAGATTGAAGTTTCAGGAACGCTCAAAGCAATCACAGCTGCGTAACGGTTCGGCGTATGAATGATGACCTTGTGCGACTGTACCTGGTCGCGACCCCTATTGGCAATCTCAAAGATATCAGTTACCGAGCCGTAGATGTGTTATCAAACGTAGATACCGTGCTATGCGAAGACACCCGAGTGACCCGGGTGCTCTTTGACGCTTATGGAATTAGCACTAAACTCGAATCGTATCACGCTCAATCAAAAGACGGATCCGAAGAAGCAATCATCAAACGTATGCAAACCGGTGAAGTTTTTGCCTTGGTGTCTGATGCAGGTACTCCAACCATTTCAGATCCCGGGGTAAGGCTTGTTGCCAAGATTCGCGAGGTTCTCCCTGAGGGTTCAATTATTGCAATTCCCGGTGCGTCGGCACTGACAACCGTGTTATCTTTAACCGGCTTTTCGGGAAATCAGTTTACCTTTTATGGTTTCCTCCCACATAAGAAGGGAAGGGCTAAAATTTTTGATGATATTGCGATATCCGAACGCGTATCTGTTTTTTATGAATCACCTCACCGTGTTATGAAAACCTTAGCTGAGCTAAACGAGAGGTTTAGTGACAATAGGTTGGTATGCGTCGGACGTGAATTAACCAAGATCTACGAAGAATCTCCGGTCGGTACGGCCCGAGATATCTTTGACTATTTCACCCAGCATGAAGACAAGGTTAGGGGCGAATTTGTGATTGTTGTTGATGCTGCATCCTAACCCTGGCGATGGGTATTGCGTTGCGGTATACTGTCCGCATGAAAACTTATATCAATACGATTTTAGTCAGCTCGGTCCTCTTGCTTTTATTTCCCTTTTTGGGATTCGGCGAGATCATCGAATATCTTTATGTAATTATCCTTGGCTGTATCATTGGTCTCTCGGCACTTTTTTTACGTCATAAATCAGGGCTTGTCGAAGAAGTAGATGAAGCAACCTCACTCGAAGATTATGTCAAAGAACTACAAGAACGTTTTAAAGAACATGCAAAGAAAAGTCCAGTGGTTTCAAACAAGCCAACCCAACACGAATCAACCTCTCGTTCACTCATGGGTACTCACCATACGACACCAGAGTCAAATGATGTAGAAGAAATTATGACGAACGAGAATATCGTTGATAATACCGAGGGTGCCGCTCACCATGGCTAACCGATCGTATTACACGACCCCCATGCTCGTAATAACAACCCTCATCGGGTTGTTCGTTCTCGTAACCAGTAGCAACTCCTCGGCTTTCATTACTTCACTCGCCAATGGTCATCTTGAACGTAGTTTTATTGCATACGCCGACACGATCACAACCATTGATCGAATAACCAGGGCACGCGGTCCTGAAGTTCGGCACCTGATAACTCCTGATGAAGTACGTGCTATTTATATTTCAAGTTGGGTAGCCGGAACCCCGTCATTAAGGAATGGGTTAGTATCATTCATAGATTCGTCACCCATCAATGCCGTAGTGATCGATATCAAAGATTCAACGGGGTATATATCTTTTGATGTAAACCATCCTCTGGTTGACTCTCTTGGAACTGATTCAACAAGAGTTCCTGATATGACCGCTTTGATCGACGACCTTCATGATCGGGGTATTTACGTTATCGGCCGCCTGACCGCCTTCCAAGACCCGCTCTTGTCAACAAAGAAACCAGCATGGTCATTTACTCGAGTCGATACCGGTGCTACATGGACAGACCGGAAGGGACTGTCATTTATTAACCCCCGTTATGAGGGTGCATGGAATTATCTCGCTACGATAGCAGAGGCCTCGTATAATATTGGCTTTGATGAAATTAATATCGATTACATTCGCTATCCATCTGATGGAAATATTAGTAATATTGATTACGGTCTTACTGATGGGGAAACACGCCGGGATGTGATGAAGCGTTTCTATACCTACCTGGATAATCGCCTGAGGGTTAATGACGGGATTCCCATTTCTGCTGATATTTTTGGCCTCGTTACCAGTGCAGAAGATGATATTGGCATTGGTCAGTATTTTGAGGACATCTACCCGCATTTTGATGCTATTGCTCCTATGGTGTATCCTTCACACTATAGTTCTGGGTTCTTTGGGTACCAAAATCCGAATGCCCATCCCTACGAAGTAGTAAAAGCAGCTATGACTTCGGCTACGAGAAGAGCGTCGGCTATTAATGAAGATCCTGATAAACTGCGGACATGGATTCAAGACTTTAGCCTCGGCACTCCAACCTACGGGGTAGGGGAGGTACGCGCTCAAATACAGGCAACGTATGATGTCGGACTCGACTCGTACATGGTCTGGGATCCAAAAAACCGTTACACCAGATCTGCTTATACTGATTAGCTATTTACCATGGAATCTAAAGAACATAAACAAAAATTCTCAACACACAATGTCATTCTTGCTCTTGTGTTTTTTGTGCTGGGCTATCTTGGCTACGGACTGTTAAATCATATTGATCAATCAAGAAAAGGAATAAACGATTTCAGTCTCTTTTGGGATGTCTGGTCAATCATCGAAGATAAGTATCCGTTTGAAGAACCCTCCTCTGAAGATAAGGTGTATGGGGCAATTGAAGGCCTCGTTGCAAGCTATCACGATGACTATACGACGTTTTTTCCACCTAGTGAGACAGCCTTCTTTAGCGATTCTATTGCGGGGGAATTTGGAGGTATCGGCGCCGAAATTGGGGTCGAAGATGGTTACCTCGTTGTCGTTGCGCCCCTCAAAGATTCACCGGCCGAAGCTGCAGGCCTTGAACCACGTGACATCATTACTCATATCGACGGGACTGATATTGATGGCATGACGCTTGATGGGGCTATCTCCTTAATTCGGGGCGAGGTGGGAACCAAGGTCTCCTTAATGGTCGTGCGACAAGGCGAGGCGGAGCCACTTCTTATTACCGTTACCCGAGATCATGTTGTTGTGCCGATTCTTGATACTGAAATTTTTGATGATACCTTCATCATCCATCTCTATAATTTCAACCAATCATCGGCTGACGCCTTCAAAGACGCGGTTAAGGAACTAAAAGAAAGTGGCCTTCATCGTTTAGTGATAGACCTAAGAAATAACCCAGGAGGGTTCCTTGATGCCTCAGTTGATATGGCGAGTTACTTCCTGCCACAAGGCGCAGTTATTGTTCGTGAAGAGGCAGGGGAGGGAGGATCCACGACCGTTTATCGTAGTCGAGGTTTTGATATTCTTGAAAGTTATGACCTTGAGATTATTATCTTAATCAATAATGGTTCAGCTTCTGCTTCGGAAATCCTGGCCGGTGCCTTATCGGAAAATCACATAGCCACCATAGCAGGGGAGCCAAGTTTTGGAAAAGGATCAGTCCAAGAATACATTGATCTTCCGGGAGGAACCTCTCTTAAGGTTACGGTCGCCAGGTGGTTGACACCAGAAGGTCGTTCGATTTCTGACGACGGCATCATACCCGAGTATGACGTACCATATCAACCCGAAGACCTCACTGATACCCAGCTGCTGCGAACAGTACGACTCTTTGATAGACTCTAGTTGTTTATGAAGGTAATTTTAGAACAATTTGTTCGCGGGGTCGGTGCCAAGGGTGATATTGTTGAAGTATCGGACGGTTACGCCCAGAACGCACTGATTCCTCGAAAACTAGCCAGGCCGGCTACCAGAAAGGCGGTAAACGAAGCCCAGCAGAAAAAGGCACATAAAGAACAATCAGTAAAACAAAAAACACTTCAAGATCAAAAAACCTTAACCATGCTCAATGGAAAGACCCTTACAATCAAAGCCAAGGCTAATGAACAGGGTGTCTTGTACCAATCCCTTGGTCTTAGAGAAGTTATTCGAGCCGTCCATGAATCGTTACAACTTTCGACATCGAATGATCTGTACCAAGACGCGTACGCATTCAAAGAAATCGGTGACTACCAACTAACCCTACAATCAGGTGATGCACAGGCGACACTACACCTCAGTATCGAGGGGTAGTTTTTTATTATAGAGAGAGGTATAAGGGAATAGAGTAATGAAATAATTATAATGTCGCACAACATATATTTTACGACGCTATATTCTAAAAACCCTATGATAAGACCTCCTGAGGGTCTTCTCCACCAAAAAGGTAGTTGTTAATAATATTGAGGTGTTTACCGGTCTTTGCCGAATAGTAAAAGATCGTTACCTCAGTTCCTAGTTCGCCCTGTAGAGAGCGTTTGAGGGCTGCCTGAGCCTTTTGGTTAATCTTGTCGAGCTTGTTTACCAGAACAAGTAATAATCGCCCTTGGTCGATTGCTATCTTTGAAAACTCCCGATCAAGGTCAGTTAGTCCTACCTTGGCATCTAGAACGACGCATACGAGGTCAGGACCACCTTCTTCTAAACTTAGATACCAGGTGATGAGGTCTTCGAGCTTCTTCCTCTCTAGCTTGGATACCTTGGCATAGCCATACCCAGGAAGGTCGACAAAATATCGAACCAAGCCGTCATTGGTCGTCACTGAAAAGAAATTAATCTCTCGGGTCTTTCCTGGCGTACGACCCGTTTTGACGAGGCTCGTGCGCCCCAGGATGGCGTTCATGGTGCTGGACTTCCCTACGTTTGATCGTCCAACAAAGGCAATCTGTGGTACGCCATCATGAAGAATGGCATCTTCCCCTACCACACCGGTAATGAATTGTGCGTTCGTAACCAACGACATGATGTATCTATCTTAGAGATCTTCCCATAAAAAGTAAACTAAAAACCCAGACTTGGGTTTTTATGGGGCTGCTACACCAGGTGCCGCGTCTTCGAACACGGTCGGTTGACCTTCTTTGATCCTCTCGAGGTTCTCGATGAAACTCTCCCACAACAGGTCAACAATTACATCGTTCCAAAGATACTCGGCCGTATTCCGAAGGTAAGCATTATAGAAACCGACCACGTGCGTCTTTACATAATTAAAGTTTGACTGAGTCTGTTCATCTTCAACCGCATTCTGAACACTAAAATCAAAGAAGTATGAAGCCAGCACCAATGCCACGATGATAATAATGATCCATTTGAGAGATCCTTGTTGTTTTGAAATGATCACTTCCCTATTCTAGCACAAATCTTAATTATGCTTGAAGTATGACGCATCGGTTGGCGGCAGGTATGCCAAAGGGTCCAGGTACGCCGCCGTCGGTGCGAGTGGCATCCGGTAGATAGCCCCGGCGCAGGCACTGCTTGGTCGTTCGGTAACGCGAGCCCCTTCTCCCCCGTCGACACCCTTCGTTGCATAGACCGTCAGGTGAAGGTGCGGTGCCGTGCTGTGTCCGGTGTTACCTGAATATGCAATGAGGTCGCCTTTTTTGACTTTGTCTCCTTCGTTTACCTTCCACGACGAGAGGTGTCCATAGGTGGTCGAGAGGCCATTATTGTGTTCGATGAAGACCCATTTACCAAACGAGGCGCGATAACAAGCCTGGTCGGTGTCACCGACGCCTTTGACGATGCCATCGGCCACCGCGTAAACGGGTGTTCCTACGGCTGCACGAAAATCAACCCCGCTGTGCGAACCTGACACATACAGTCGCTCTGACGATACCGTTTTTCCGAATCGCTGCGTAATTAAAATATCTTTTAATGGCCACGCTAACACCGATGATCCCTTGGCTGGCAATGAATCAGGATTAAGGGCGAAATCAAGTTTCGATTCGAAATCCCGAATCTCGGCATCAAGGGCGTCGATGGTTGCCAGGGTCGCAGCCAGGCTGGCCTGGTACGATGATTCTTTTTGCTTGGTTTCTTCGACGGCTTGTGCCTGTTCGTCTTCTTTTGATTTTACAATCGAACGCTGATCACCGAGGATGGTCTTTTCTTCTTCAAGTTCACCTTGCTCTAGAGCGAGCTTGGTCGTCGTTCGGTGCAGTTCTACCTTTTTTGCCTCCAATAGATTGGTATTCTCTACCAAAGGATCCTGAATACGCGTATAGGCGTCACGCACTGCGAAAAAGTCAGAAAAGGTTTCTCCTGATGAGAGAACCTCAAGAAAGGTCATGGTATCGCGCTGATCGATCCCGCGCAGTAAGGCCGCAATAGCATCTGCATAGGTGCGAATATCGGAACTATATTCTGATATTTGTTTCTCGCCACGCTGTATTTTCAGGCGCAATGACCCAATCTGATTTTCGGTCTGCTTGATCGTGTTATCAAGGCTCTTTCGTTCGGCATTGATGCGGCTTAATTCAGCCTGAAGAACGCCTTTTTCAGCGCCGACCTTGGTCAGGTCTTCGGTGATGCGAGCTGCCTCGGCAACTAGTTCTTGCCTGCGAGCTTCACGAGCTGCAATTTCAGCCTCAAGCTCATTAATATCCTGGGCCCCTACCGACAATACCCCTACCCCGCCGATGACGAGGATCAAGGTTAGTATTGAGAATATTCTCAAAAATTTAGACATGGTGTGATTATATCATGAGTCTGCAAGGAGGTATCAAATATTTGACATCTATCATATATATGATAGATTGATAACAAATCAATTTTAAAAAGAAATAATATGAAATCTGCTAAAAATCTAAACATAATTACCGCACTCATTTTTGTAGTAACAGTTGTCGCTGCTACCTTTTTTAGATCTGCGATAGAATCACCAAATTCCTTCTTTTTTATAGTTATACTTCTTGTTATGTTTGGTGGGGTTGTTTATTTACTTACCGTAGGCTTAATGAATAATCAACGGAAACCCCTTCTTGGTGAAAAAATAACTATTCTTTACCTTGAAGATATGGGTGGTGGAGGGAGTTATGTTACTTATTCATTTTATAAGGATGGAGATCGCAGGATTGCTCATTACATTTTTTCTAGCTCCCTAACAAGAGACCTAGCTATTGGCGATGAAGTCGAGTTACATGAAATTAAAAAGAGTAAAGAAACATTGTTCACGAAAGTAAACAATTAAATTAAAAAGCCGCATTTACGCGGCTTTTTTTGTTAGTTCTATCCCCTGTTGAACCCTTCTTTTCGAAACCTCGGGTCCCAGGATCACCAAGAGACTAAACGGATCAGGTGATTTATCTTTACCCGACAGACTGTAGCGCAGCGGCCAGAGGACATTCCCCTTCCCTACCTCTTCGGCGTATGGATACAGCAACGCTTCGAGTGATTCACGATCCCATGCACCCTTGTACCCCTCGAGCATCTTCAGGACCTTGGCCAGGTGAGTAATCGTTCCTTCAACCGTTCCCTTCTTCCAAACGATGGCTTGTGGATCAAGGTCAGGATCGGCAAAGTAGTATCCAAGATCGCCGCTCTCGATCATCTGCCTAACATCAACGAATGAATGTGTTCGTTCACGAACGATCGGCAGGACCTTCATCCAAATATCCTGGTCAAAACCTGGTAATGATCGAATTGGCGTCATTTCAGGCTCGAGGTAGTTGGCAAATTCTTCGTCGGATAATTTATTCAAATGTTGTTTGTTTAACCACGCTAGTTTATCGAGGTTAAATCCACCAGGACCTTTTTGCACCTGATCGAGAGAAAAAGTTTTGATAAGTTCATCTTTACTAAAGACTTCTTGGTCAGTCCCAGGATTCCAGCCAATAAACGCCAGGAAATTAAGGAGGGCTTCGGGCAGGTATCCATCATCCCGGTAATCTAGTGCCGCAACGTTCGCATCACGTTTTGAGAGTTTTTTCTTTCCATCAGGTCCAAGAATGAATGGAACGTGCGCATAGGTTGGCAGATCAAAACCGAGCGCCTCGATCAAGAGGATCTGCCGGGGGGTGTTGGCAAGGTGTTCCTGTGCGCGAATCACATTGGTAACATCTTCGTCATGATCATCGATCACCACCGCAAGGTGATAGAGAGGGCTGTCAATATTACGAGCAATAACAAAATCACCTAAATCAGTAGTATCGACCGTTACCTCCCCGAGGATCTGATCCGTGAAGGTAATCGATTTGTTAGGGTTTTTGAAACGAATGACTTTTCCGGTACCATCGTTGGCATCTTCGGCTTCGTAAGCAAGACCCTTCTCAATCAATTCTCGCAACACCTCTTGGTGTCGTGGTAGATGTTCTGACTGTCGATACACCTCGTCGTAATCCATCCCCAACCAAGAAAAAACCTCGTAGACCTCTTGTTCATAGGCTTCATCGTTACGTTCCTTGTCAGTGTCTTCGATGCGGAGGATAAATGTTCCACCTTTTTGCCTTGCAAAAGCGTAGTTGTAAAAAGCCGTTCGGATCCCCCCAACGTGAAATCGTCCTGTCGGTGAGGGCGCCATACGGGTTACTATCTGCTTCGTATCCATGGCTGACAGTATAGTGTGGATCCCCGATCAAGTCGAGGATGACAAAAGAAATAACCTATTTCACGAATAGGCTATTTCTCGTGTGCGAGTCCAATACCCACAATCTCTTCGGCGATGTTTTTAGCGGCGTCTTCGATGGCGAAACGCTTCGCACCTTCCTTCATTTCATTTTTGATTTGTTCGTTATCGTAGATGCGATTCACTTCGAACACTAACAATTGTTCTGACAGATTATTTTCTTCAATCACCACGCAGGCACCTTCACGGGCGTAGTTATAAGCGTTCTTTATTTGGTGGTTGCCGTTTGAATTGGTGATAGGAATCACAATTGATGGAATCCCCCAGTGCGCGATTTCAAATAATGTTGATCCTGCACGGGTAATCACAATATCGCTGATACCGGCCAGCATTTTCATCGACAAGGTATTGAGTTCCCCAAAGACATGGTAACGGTAGCGGAAATCATTGTCGACGAGGGTCGCGTTGGTGAGTTTCTTCATTTCGTCAAGGTTCGCTGCCCCTACTTGGTGTACCACCTGATATTTATCAAGGAGGAACGGCAGGGCTTCTTCAATGGCATAGTTGATGATCTGCGCACCAAGAGACCCGCCAAGAACCCAAATAACCGGGGTCTCTCTCTCGAGGTTTAGGAATTCATGCGCGCCGTCATCAACCGGCTCGTGAAGGTCGTGACGAATTGGCTGACCGGTGTGGATGACCTTATCCTTTGGGAAATAATCAATTTCTTGTTTGTAGGAGACCGCAACGGCTTTGGCGAATTTACCTGACCACAGATTCACCCTCCCGGGTACCGAATCAGATTCATGAATGATAACGGGAATACCAAACAATCGCGCCGCCAAGACCGTCGGGAACGCTGCGTAACCACCTTTTGAAAAGACCACGTCGGGATAGATCGAAAACACCGTGATGATTGCCTCGAGGATACCGATACCTGCTTTTATGAGATCAACTATTGTACGCAACGAAGGCGTAAGGCGCAGTTTACCTGCATTCACCCTCTTAAAAGTAATACCGTTCTCGTACAAAATCTGGGTGTTGTAGGGTTTGTCAGCAAGGTAATAAATCGTTGCATCAGCGAGGTTTTCTTCATCGATAATGCGATTTAATTCTTCAGCAACAGCAACCAATGGGTAGAAATGTCCACCGGTTCCCCCTCCTGTTAGTACAATTTTCATAGTTCATATTGTACCACACGAACAAACTATTGTTTGTCTAAAAACACCTCATTATGAGATGCGTTTTTTCGCAAGGTTGGGATCCCGGGTGTACCTCGAAATACCAAGAACAATCCCAATTTGAGCCAAGGTCACGGCAAGGGCGGTTCCTCCGTTGCTCATAAAGATTAGGGGAAGACCCGAGAGTGGCACGATCCCCGATATGGCGGCAATATTAAAGAATACCTGTATCACTACTAACAAGGTCACTCCAACGACTAAGTTTTGGGTAAAGGGTGTCGGTGCTCGCCTGGCAATCCTTAGTCCATAGAAACCAAAGAGTCCATAGAGTACGATCAAAACAACACCACCGAGGAATCCATACTCTTCGGCAAAAATAGCAAAGATCGAATCGCTGCTGGATTCTGGTAGATAGGGGCCGAATTTATGAACACTTTGGCCGAGTCCTCTTCCATAGAGTCTGCCTGAACCGATGGCGATTTTTGATTGCCTGACTTGGTATGAAGAACCATAGGGATCCTGGTTCGGATTGCGAAAGGTTTGGATGCGATCAATCACGTGCGGGTTTGCCAAGGTGTAGATGCCCATAGCGACGATCCCAACGATCACCGTGGTAATAATGTGTTTCCACGGGGCGCCGCGCAGCCAATATAATACAAACACCACAAGACCAATCAAGGCGATGGTTCCTGAATCGGGCTGCAGGGCAAGCGGGACCAAAACAAGCCCTAGAAATCCTGCAAGCGCAAGAAACCCATAACGCCACTCGCTTATTTTCTCTCGATAATCAGCAAACCATGCCGAAAAAAATAACACCGTTGAAAATTTCAATAATTCGGCTGGTTGAAACGAAATAAAACCAAGCGATACCCAACGTGATGCTCCGCCGTGTTCAAATCCAAGAGGGGAAAATACCAACAAGGTAAGGATAATTCCCAGTGCAAAGAGGTAAGGTGACGCCTTTTTCCAGAAGGAGTAATGAACCTTCGTCAAGAAATATGCCAGAAGGCTGCCGCCCACCACCCCGAGACCTACGTGGCGAATCATCATAGCGTAAAATTGGGATCGATCTTCAGTATACGTCCCAAGAGAAGTTGAAATAAAGGTCGTCAAACCAATCGCCAAAAGAATCAGGGTTATCCATAGAAATTGCCTATCAATGGCGTGTTTTTTAATGCGAGTATTCATGGAAAAACTAGCCAACAATTACAAAGATAATCCCTGTCGCTGAACACATAACAGAAATAATCCAATAACGCATGGCGATCTTTGATCGACTCCACCCGATGGCTTCGAGGTGATGGTGAAGCGGAGCAACAATGAAAACCTTGGTCTTGAACCATCGCCTAGCGAGGATTTGTGCAAACGACGAGAATGATGTGATCACTAACGGCAGTCCAATAATCAAGAATTCAATAATCGTATCCGTCAGGAATATAATAACCGCCAAAGAGAGGGTCAACGCAAGGGTTCCCGTCTCGCCCAAATAAAATCGTGCGGGAGGAACATTAAACCAGAGAAAGGCCAAGAGGGCTCCCATCACGACGAACGAGAAGGTCGCGATATCAAATTGCGACTGAATGATTCCAATAAAACCATACGCCGCAAAAGTATTAGCCAAAACCCCAGCAGCAAGCCCATCTACGCCATCAATGACCGAGCTTGAAAATAGAGCCAACACAACAAACATAACAAACAGCACAAAGAACACCCCAAGGTGAATCTCAAGGTTAGAAAATGGGATATTCACGGCATCATATCCAAGGCGATAATAAAACCAAAAACCCTCAACAGCCCCCAGAAAGAGGACAAAAGCAATACGAATCCTACGAGGAATCCCAATGGCAAGTTGCCTCGCTGATCCAAAAATCTGTAACAAATCATCAACTAGTCCGAGGCCTGCTCCGAGGAGGAGAGATAGCAACGGAATCAAGGTTTGATTTCGACTGATAAATCCAATGGGTTCGATAATCAAACCAGCAAAGAGGTTATCAACGATAATGGTAACAAATACCGTGATGATAACCGCTAACCAAACAATAACACCACCAACCCGTGGAGTCTTCGTCTCAGCATCGTTGTGAATGTGTTTAAATCCCTCATTCATGGGAAGATCACCTACATTCGAATCAGCCACGCGAGATGATCGCTTCCAGAGACGGTAACGGTAAAACAGATGGCTCATGGTCGGGGTCAATACAATACCCATAACAAAGGCAACCACGGTCGGGACGAGGATCTTGAAGAGGAGCAGGTTCTCAATCATAAATCTATTCTACCTTGCCCTCTCCAACTACCAAAGGACCAGTTTCTTTTTGACTTTCGTGAAATCGATCTTCCAGTTCATTCAATCGTTCTTGTGCTGTTTGAAAACCAGGAAGGTCCTCTCTGCTTGTGACACTAAGATGAGCCAGGCAATCAGGGGTCAGAATGTACAAAGGTGAGCGTTTATCGAGAAGGTTTTGTTTCTTCATCACCAAGCCTCGCATCAACAAGTTTCGCAAGATAAAGACCGAGTTTACCCCACGAATGTAATCAATTTCTGGCTTTGTCACCTGCCCCTTGTACGCAACAATCGCCAAGGTCTCGAGGGCTTGTTTTGATAGTTCACGCTCTTCAGCACGGTTTTCGAGGGTTGCAATCACATCCTGGGTACCAGCCGAAGTAACTAGTGATACTTCATCCTCAGTTTGTAAAAGAGTGATTCCCCTTCCCTCGTAGTATCCCTTCATGGCTTCAATCTCGGTGATGATCTTTGCCTCGGGCAGTTTTAATTCTCTGGCAAGCCAATGATAACTCACCGGTTCATTCCGGTAAAAGATCAAAGCTTCAATGTGTTGTTGATGTTGATTCATAGGCTTAGTACTTATCAATGGTAATCGGTTCAAAGGTTGATGATTGGGCTACCGAAAGGAGTCCGTTTTTTGTCATTTCAAGAACAGCAAGGAATCCTACCACCTGATATACCTTGGCTTCTTTCGGTGAATCTGCTTTTCCTGATTGGTCTTTTACAAAACTCTTAAAATCAAATCCCGATATGGCTTTTTTGATGCGCTCTTTTAAGGCGTCCACCATTTCTTCGATATGGACGGCGACTTTGATGTAGCCTTCTTGTTTCGTAGGGGTTTCTTCGGGGACTTCTTCAAGAACCGATAGTAGGTGTTCGTTTATCGCGGTTTGATTAAGATCATCGTGAGGAAGGAATCTGACGGCAGCCTTTCGCTCTTGCGCAAAGTAGAAACTTGGTATTGGTTGCCACGCGTTGGCAAGATCTCGCCCCATGGATTGAAAAAATTTAAGCACCTCGAGACGACGTTTCAATCCTTCGATATCTTCTTCTTCATCTTCGGTTAATTCAAGGGTTGGTAAGAGGGATTTTGATTTAATCAAAATCAAAGTCGAAGCCACCACAATAAAGTGAGTTCTCTCGCCAAGATTTTCCTCATCTAAGGTTCCTACAAAGGCAAGGTAATCATCAGTAATCGAAGCCAAGGATACGTCATTCACGAGGAGTTTCCGCTTTTCGATCATCTGCAAAAGAGCATCAATGGGCCCCTCAAACTGATCAATTGTCACCTGAAACGAAGGCATAATAGGTCCATTGTACCAACGATCGAAAGGGTCTCCAATTGACGGCTTTACCGGTATCGTGTACCTTGGATTCTATGAACGCCGGTTCACCAGCAATCGCATACCGACGAATTCGACATCAGTTTTCCTCAACAAGGAAGGCTTGTGTTTGCGGTGAATCAACGATGTAGATGTTATTGATTGCTTTGACCTCAAAAACCAGTCTTTCTTGAAAAGACTGGTTTTCATTTGTTCTTTTAAAAAATAAATAGTAATTCAAAAACTAATACCTATGGAAACAAACAATCGAAAAAATTCTGAAATGTTAGTATTTACGGTGAATACTTATGGTAAATGGCGAGATAATCGCTGTAATGAAGAAAACATGAAACTCGGATTCAAATTCTCTTGTCAAAAAGATGAAGTGGAAATCCAGGTGGTAGAACTAATATCACAAAAAGAAGGAGAAATTGAAAAATACACTCCGGATGAATTAGAGAATCTAGATGTCTTAAGACTTCCTCTGCCCTATTACGGAAGGAGTCTCCCTCGAATTGCTGAATTACCAGCATCAATCATTAAAAAGTTAATTCCAAAAAGCGTAGCCTCATGACTACGCTTTTTTCTTTAAACCAAGACCAAGTTCGTCCAGCTGAGCATCACTAATACCCGATGGTGAATCCATCAATGGGTCCCTTCCCTCTCCATTTTTTGGAAAGGCAATGACTTCACGGATGGTGGCTTCGTTTTGCAAGATCATCATCAGACGATCAAATCCCCAGGCGATACCTCCGTGTGGCGGTGTACCTGACCCCAGCGCCCGCAGCATGTGGCCAAAGTTTGCTTCGATCTTTTCGTCAGCATGACCAAGGATCCGCAGAATCGATCGTAGAACCTCAGGATCGTGGGCCCTGATTGATCCTCCGCCAATTTCATATCCATTCAATACAATGTCGTACTGGGCTGCGACAATATCACCGATGTTCTTGGCTTGTTTCAGATTTTCAATGTGTTCAGGTTTCGAGAGTGAGAATGGATTATGGGTAAAGGTCCATTCACCCTGTGCCTGCGGGTCATCTGAATCAGCGGTTTTTTCAAAGAATGGAAAATCTACGACCCAACAAAAGGCCAAGAGGTTCGGATCATTTTTGTCTTCGCGAATATCAGGTCGATCGTTTCCATATTTCTCCATAGCTTCGGCGTAGGTGATTCGTGGAAACGGTACCTGTTGAATGCGTTTTTCTGGGTATAGTTCAGTCACAATTTTGATCAATAATTCCTCATTGATACGCATAATTTCTTCTTCACTCGTAAATGACACCTCCATATCGAGCTGAGTGAATTCAGGCTGACGATCACCTCGCAGATCCTCGTCACGCATACAGCGAGCAAATTGGAAATATCGTTCCATACCTGAGGACATCAATAATTGTTTGTACTGCTGAGGTGATTGTGGCAGAGCGTAAAACTGGTGAGGTGACAGACGTGACGGCACCACAAAATCACGCGCACCTTCTGGTGTTGATTTCGTAAAGATAGGAGTCTCAATTTCAAAGAATCCATTCTGGTCGAGGTAGTCTCGGCATAGTTTGGCTACCTTGTGCCTCATTTTTAGGTTGTCCTGCATCCGTCCAGTACGTAGGTCGAGGTAGCGATTCTTCAAACGCACTTCTTCATTGATACCTTCGGTTGATTCGGTAATTTCAAAGGTCGGGGTTGCGGCTTCGTTCAAAATTTCGATGTCGGTGATTTCGATTTCGACATCTTTGACGAAGGTATCTCGAACACCCGTTGATTTAACCTCGGCTTTAAATTCCTTGGCGCTTTTGTCATTTCGTTCGTTCACGATACCGGTAATCGCAACCACCCATTCAGGACGCAGGGTTTTAGCGATTTCGAGAATTTCTGGTTTTCCAAAGACGACTCCTTGGACTTTTCCTGTTACATCCCGTAGGTCAAAAAAGGCCATCTTTCCTTGATCGCGGGCGACATCAATCCAGGCTTTGATGGTGATGGTATTTCCCTGCTGTTCATGCAAGTTTTTAATTAGTGTTCGTTCCATATTTATGTTTTAAAAAGCCAAAGATTCTTTATTTGAGATAATAAGAAAAACACTTTTTAGTATCAACATCTTGAATGATACAAATTTCACTTGAATTCCGTTCTTTTTCAATCTCAGAACCAATTGTAATAGTATCGAAAAAACCAATAATAGTGGGATCAAGATTCATATCATCTCTAAAATGATATTGATTCTCATCACCCTCTACGGAAAAGTAATCACCTCCTCTCCCAAAAGATTCTTTTCTATCAATCTTTCCATTTATTGATGCTTTGTAGAAGTCGGTAAATTTTAAAGCATCAACTTTTTTTGAGTATGAATCGTCTTTCGTTCTGATATAGAAAAAGGAAAATGCAATAAGTACCATAATTATATAATAATATTTGTTTTTTCTAATCTCAGGAAATTTCATAATAAGCAAAAAAATTGTTTACATTAAAACCATTCAATAATGCAGGGACGATTTTAGTAACCGCGGTGCCACCCTGATTCCCCTCAATCTTCATGATTTCGAGGCTCTCTTTTCTTAAATTACACCTCGGCGTTGTCGGCGCGTCTTTGGTAGATATATTGTAACAAAAAGGATGAATAAAAAAAGCAGGACTACAGCCCTACCTTCTCACGCACCTCTTTCATCTTTTCTTTAGCGATTTTTTGGATCGTTCCGGCACCTTGGTCGAGGATCTGCCTCACGATACCCGGATTCGATTCATAATAGGCGCGACGTTCACGCATGGGTGCAATAAACGCGAGGTAATTCTCGAGAAGCATCTTCTTTGATTCCCCATACCCAAGGCCTCCTTCTTCGTAACCTTTCTTGATCTCTGATAACTGAGGTTCGGGGGTGATCAAGGTATGCAAGGCGAACACATTACATGATGAAGGATCTTTTGGTTCTTCGGGTGATTTACTATCGGTAACAATCGCCATGATCGCCTTTTTGATCTCGTCATCGCTGCCAAACAATGGGATCGTATTCCCGTATGATTTTGACATCTTTTGACCATCAGTTCCTGGCACCACCGCAACTGATTCAACGACGTGTTCTTCTGGCTCGGCAAAAGTATCACCATAGGTGTTGTTGAATTTACGTGCGACCTCGCGCGCCATTTCAACATGCTGAACCTGGTCTTTGCCAACCGGGACTACTTGACTGTCTGGCAACAAGATATCAGCTGCCATAAGAACCGGGTAATCAAATAATCCTACTGATGGTTCGATTCCTTTGTCTGACTTGTCTTTAAAGGCATGCGCACGTTCAAGCCACGGCACGGTAACCAAACAATTGAACATCCAGGTGAGTTCGGTCAGTTCAGGTACATCAGACTGGCGATAGAGGGTTACCTTTTCAGGATCAAGACCGATCGCAAGGTAATCAAGAATAAGGTTTTCAATATTCGAACGCAGCACCGCCGGATCCTGGACCGTAGTCATCGCATGGTATTCAGCAACAAAAACATACAGATCAAATTCATCCTGCATGTCGACAAACTGACGCATTGCGCCAAAATAGTTTCCAATATGGGGTGCCCCGGTCGGTTGAATACCTGAGAGCGCTCGTTTTTTTGCTTGGGCTGACATGATTTAACGGTTGGTGTTAATAACGGTTCTGGTTGGATATGGAATACCGATACCTTCCTTTTCGAATCGCTCTTTGATGCGTTTTCGTAATTCACCGGCAACGGCAAATTGTTCTTTGGGAAGTACCCTGCCAAGAATGCGAATATCAACAGATGAAGCACCAAGGTTGTGTACTCGCAGAAAATACGGCGGCTCAATCACACGGTCACGATAATCAGGATCTTCGGCAAGTTCCTTCCCTACCTCGTTGACCGTATCTTTGACATGGTCGAGGTTCGCATCGTAAGAAACACCAATAACAAGATCGACCACTGAAAAATCTTTTGAAGAATTCGAACTGACTTTAATCTCACCATTCGGCACGTAATTGATCGTACCGTTCATTTCGCGGATCTTGGTCACATGTAGGGTCATTCCTTCGACCACACCGCTTTTACCGGCAACCTCGATAACATCCCCAATGCGAAACTGATTTTCGGCAATAATGAAGAGGCCATTAATCACGTCTTTTACGAGTGATTGTGATCCAAATCCAACGGCCACGCCGACAATCCCAGCACCCGCAAGGAGGGGTCCAATCGGCACCCCAAGGAGGTCAAGCACCGCAAGAAAGGCTGCCACCCAGATAAATACACCAAGAAAGCCTTGGGTAATGTTGATCAAGGTATCTTCCCTCTTTCGTTCTGCCATCTCTGAAGAAAATGACCCGCGAGGAATCGCCCGTCTGATAATGCGGGCGATGAATCGTTTTAATAATTTTGATAGGATCCACGCCCCGATGATAATACCCAACGCAACCAGGCCATCCCGTTCCGCCCAGGCAATCACCCCAGAGAGCATTTCTTGTACGTTTACGTTCACAGATGCCAGTATACCACTACTTTAAGGTAGCGTGGAGTTGGCGTTTCCACTCGTACAAAACAATAGCAGCGGCAACTGACACGTTCAATGATTCAACATCGTTTTCCATAGGAATCGAAATAACAAAATCCGAGTGTTCTTTGGTTTTCACTGAAACCCCCTTCCCTTCACCCCCAAAGACAAAGGCCATCGGGGTATCGAAGGTCTGTTCAAAAAGACTAGAACCACGGGTCTCATCGATATCAATAGCGGCTACCCAGAAACGTTTTTCTTTTAATTTGGCGATCGTCTGATTGATGTTTGATACACGCACAATAGGAACCTTAACCAAGGCGCCTGCTGATGTCTTATAGGTAACGCCGTTTACGGGTGCCTGGTGATCTTTAGCAACGATCACGCCGGCTACCCCGGCTGACGCAGCGGTGCGCAAAATGGCGCCGAAATTGTGGACGTCTTCGACATGATCAAGAACGATTACCGCGGGCATGGCATCCATATCAAGGGTCGCCTCCCATTCATCGTATTCAACGTATTCTGGGTGTTTAATGAGGGCAATGACGCCTTGGTCATTCACGTCGCCAACGTATTCTTTGATTTTTTCTATGGTTACCGGATTGATCGGGATACGACGATCTTTGGCAAAAGCTCGCAGTTCCTGAAAACCGCCATAATTTTTAGCCACACGATCAGAAATAAACAGACGCATGACATTGTCCGGATTTCGTAGTAATTGCTCTTCGATAGGCTTTTTACCGTAAATATAGAACGATTCTTTCTTCATGGTATCGAGTATACCTAGCGGTGAGTAAATGACAATTTAATGAGAGTTTGTTGTAAGACCATAAACATTTAAGAACAATCATAGTAAAACTTGGCCACCCTTCTAAATTTTAATACTTTCAACAAGGTCTTTGTATTTTTGACGATCACTAAATCCCTGTTCTACTATATCACCAATTCTTTCTTGCTCTGCTATGTTTGGCAATAAAACTAAAATATTCTGTAAATCATTATCTAACAGAGAGGGTATAGCCGCTCCTGTTCTAAATCGATACACCTGGTCGAGAAAAAAACTGGAATTTAGGTAATAAAGAAGGTAGTAAGGATTTACCTTTTTCTCATCAACTTCAAAAACACGAAATCCATTAGTACACACACATCCGTCATATAGTTCGGTTACATATGCAGATGCGTGGCTTTTTGTCCCAATAGAATTTCCTGCAACAGCCGTAATTAGATTCCCTTCGATTAGCTCGTATGAGGCACGGCTTGGTAATTCGTGTACAAATTGTTCTGTCGAATTAATTATTTCATTGTACTGAGTACTAATATCAGACAACTCAACATAGCGAACCAATAGATCCTTTTGTCGCAATTTTTTTGCCTTTGTCTTTTTTATTTTTACTAAATCTCCAAGTGGTCGTGCACCCTGCTTGATTAAACTTTGATAATTTTTTCTGTAACTTGGCTTATAAAATTCAAAATCAAGGCGACTATAGTTGATGTCATCTTTATCGACTACAAAAATATCATCTGTTGATTCCAAATTACCACTAGACTTATAGCTAGAATACGCAGATATAACATTGGAAATATCCTCGTCTATTTGAGGTTCCCCCTTGCTTGATTTTAAGATGTTTCCTAAGTTATCCTTTTTATAGATCAAAGAAGCATTCTTATTCCCTAAATATCCGAGTTTATTTATTTGTGCAAAAAACACTTGTTCATTTTTTTTAGACCCATTTTTTTTTCTCAAAAATAAAACAGATGTTTTCACTCCCGTACCAGAAGGTATGAATGTCTCTTGCGGTAATTTAACAACAGCTACCACTTCTGCGGCGTCTTTTATGTAGTGTCTTAGGTATGTTAGGCTAGAATTCTCAAAATCGCCATTGGGCAATACAATCGCCATTCGCCCACCAGGTTTTAAAAACTGTAGAGACCTTTCAATAAACAGTATCTCTGGTACTTGTCCATTTAGTTGGGTATTACTCTTAGTGTATGTACCCTCGTTTTCTTTCCACTTATATCCAAGATCAAAATTTCTTAGAACTGATTTATCAGTGATCTTTCCTTGGGTACCAAATGGAGGATTAGTAAGAATAATGTCAAAATATTCTTGATATGATCCGCTGGTGCTTCCATTTGATTTATTCAATTCAAGGTTTAAATCACTCCAATCCGACAAAGAATCAAATTGGATGATATTAGAATAACCGTCCCCCTCTAGAATCATCCTCATTTTGGCAATTTTTGCAGCAGTGCGATTAATTTCAATTCCAAAAATATTGTCCTTGGCAAAATTATTAATCTTTTTTGGTTCATTAAGTGATACGTATTGTAGAGCCGCACTAAGAAAACCTCCGCTCCCGCACGCAAGGTCAAGCACTTTTTCACTAGACGTGGGCTGCATGATGTCCACACATAATTTTATAATTTGCTCTGGGGTAAAAAACTGACCTCTCCCAACTCTTTGTGAAGAGTGTAAAAATTTTTGAAATGCAAGTCCTTTTATATCACCTGATGAATTAAGAAGATCAACATTCTGTAATTTATTAAAAACAAAAGCGATTGTACTCTCCTTAAGTTTAATTTTTTCATCTTTTTCAAAAAGATTTGAAAAGTAACTAAAAGTATTCTTTTGCAAATCCTCTAATCTCTTTGAAAAAAATTTTTCCTTCTCACCAACTAAAATATGTTCATATTCTGATGTTGATATCTTGAATTCGAGTGTCTTATTTTTTTCATCAAATATTTTTAGAAATAATATTTTGATTGTTTCTTCTAGCGCCTGTTCAGACGATAGGCCGTCGTTTGCATAAATATGATTATGAATATCTTCAAACAACTTCAAAAGCCCGTCACTTTTCTTGAGTGAAGGAGAATCAAAAGGGCTAAAAAATGGTAGTGTTGATTGGCTCATACAGCTAACACTTATATGTTAGCTGTATGACACAAATGTGTCAATTACTATCTGTTATCAACCTGTGAATTATCTATCGGCCTATACGTAGGATTTGTTTTAGATATGCAATCCTCTATTGCAGAGTACCAAGGCCTTTGAATAATCGGCTTATCTTTTTTGCCTTTCACCAAGATATCGATAATGTAGTTTTGATACAGATGCTCTGGCGAGGTTGGAGAATGTGCAATCTCCTCACTATTCATAAACACAAATTCATGCTTACCTGTTCGCAAAAAAAGATCCACGCTCATAATATTGAAGTCGTATACTAGGGGTGCGGCTTGGTCTATGGCTGTTCTAATCCCAACTCTTTTACTGGGTTGGTGTGTCTCAAGTATGGCGATTGCGCCATCTACATTTCTATATGCTTGTTCTGTAAAGCTTTCTTTATTGAGCGAATTGATCCATTTCTTTAGCTCACCTTCATTCTCCCAAATATTGGCCAGATCGTAGCACTCAGGGCCAGGAAATTCTTTTTTCCAGCCAAACTGAGGGAACTTTTCACCCTTGTTTTTTCTTTCCCATTTTTCCTTAGCCTTGGAATAGGTGGCGTTCCCCTTTTTATAAATAGTCTCCTTTGTTTTTGCCTTATTAAAGATTCTGCTCTTTAGAAATCTAAAAACTTTTTCGGGGGAATCTAGCTTGCTTCCTCGGAATTCGGAGTTGCTTTTTAAACCCTTACTCTCAATAACTAGCCATTCGTCAGCGGTGCTGGATTTATGACGTATGTAAAAATCTCCTCGTGCTTCATAGTTTTTTGCTAGGTTTCCTCCGCTTGGTTTTTCTTTAATTCTGATTACTTCAAAACCCTTCGATTCAAGGTGTTTCTTTAGCAACACCTCACTAATTGCACCGGCAATATATCCTTGAGCACTTGGACTTAATCTTAAAGCTTCAAGAAATGTATCTTTTCTGCTCTCTCTATCATTGTCAACCCCAAAATGTTTTAGTATGTTCTTGTCGATCATATTATTTGAAGTTAAACAGTTCATTAATATCTAATTTCAGAGCTTTTGCCACTTTTTCAATGTTTTCCAGGGTAATATTCTTCCCTATGTAAGTGCGATGAACACCAACGATCGCCGCAAATTTCTCCTGAGATAAGTTTTGTTTTAGCCTTTCTTCTCTCACGCGCTCACCAAATTTCACTAATGCTGATTTTTTCATAGTTTATACTTTTTATTATATAAATTTGATAATTTTAGTGCGACATACTATAGTTAGCATATTTGTTTAGAGAATGTGAGAAAGGTTTTTGAAACAAGTCTTCAGTAATAAATAATAGTTTGCCACGAGCGCAGTAACAACCGTCACGTACGTAATGGTTGTTACGAAGTCGAATGGACCTGACAACTCGGTCACAAGTAAAACACATACGTGTTTTCTCGCGACCCCGGCTCGCCCGTCCTGCTTCGCTTCGCTCAGATCGGACATGGCTCCGCCTTTCTCGTCCTGACGAAGAGTCCGCAGGGACTCTTCTTCTATGTTCCAGCAAACAAAAAATTTCAGAATAAATCTGAAATTTTTTGTTTGTGGACCTGACAGGACTCGAACCTGCCACCTCCTCAGTGCAAATGAGGCGCTCTAGCCAGATGAGCTACAGGCCCAAAGGGTGGTGTCGTAGTGACACTACCCATTTGGTTTCGTCAACAAACGACTGCCAGCCATTATAGATAAAGGGTTAGAATATGCAAGGGTATGGCTTGAATATATGGTAAAAAAGTACTAAATTGATAAAAACAAAACTGTCAAAAATGAACATCAAATCTAACGAAGGTATTCCAAAGAATACCCGTGGGATGTTAAATTACATCCTATTTAGGATAGAGCAAGGAGGATTCAAGTGCATAGATCAAGCCAAAGAAGAAGCGAAGAGGTTCTACCTAGAGAACGAGGAATACTGCACGCAAGAACTCATTAAAGAAATAAAAATGGTAAATTTTGCCGACAAAGATTACCGAGATTATTTCTTAATTTCTGAAGAAGAGTTATCACTGATACGAATATTAGTATTCCTATTCACAGTTCAACTTATGGCTTGGATTGAATATGAAGGAGAAATTAATTATGTTGATTTTGGAAAGTTGGAACGACCAGCTTCACCACCAAGAGAGGCATACGAAGACATCGGTTATAACAACATGAATTTTCTTCCTGCTAAGAGAAGTTATGGACTTCTCTTTGAATAAAAAACAGAAAATAAAAAGCCTCCCTTATGAGGCTTTTTAATTTAAAAAATTCTTCTCCCGTTTTCGTTTATGCTGCTTGATCGCGAAACGGTGTGATTCGGCGTTCAAGGCAACAATCTCGCGGTGATAACGTTCGGTTAATTTCTTTTGCCCTAACAATTCTCGTGCTTTGTGTTTGTCATCTTTAACAACCGCTATAACAGGTATGTGTATATTGTGTTCACGCAAAACTCGCTCGACTGCTCGTTTTTGTGCGACTCCCCCATCCACGACAATAATATCGGGATACGCCCATTCGGTGTGTTTGAATCTGCGTTCAATCACCTCAGCAAGCGCTGCGGTATCGTGTGATCGATCAACCGATGTAATGTTAAAGACGCGATGTTCATGGGTATCAATTTCAACGCCATTGTACACACACATAACACCAACCATCGCTTCCCCACTCATATGCGCAATATCGTACGCCTCCATCCGAAAACTGCTCATGTAGTGTGATACCTCAAAATCATGTTTCAAGAGGGCAATATCCTGAATATGTTCAAGAGCGTAGATTTGTTTTTTGATCACCTGTGCACGTTCGAACTTCATGGTACGAGCGTATTCCATCATTTCTTGTTTGAGTTTCTGAATGAGTGAACGCTTTTTACCTTGAAAGAAAAGTGCAATATATTCAATGTTTTTTTGATAAACGGTTTGGGATTCTTTATCTGAACTCCCAGGTACAAGACCAAGTTGTTTGTAAAACTCAATATTATGTCGATTGGTTGTCTTCTTTCCATGAAAGGGAAAAATTTTTCGTATGATTTTTAATGCAGTGTTTAACTGATCCATTGACGGGAATGGCCCAAATACATATAGAGGTTTTTTTTCATCTTTCACCTCCATGATTCGTAGTGCTCGTTGCCTGACCGTGAAAATTCTTGGGATTGATTCATCGGTAATCACCACGTAGTTATAACTCTTGTTATCTTTTTCTTTGGTGTTGTATTCGGGTTGGTGTTGTTTAATCAGATATGATTCAAGAAGAAGTGCCTCAAGCGCTGAATCAGTTTCCTTCCATTCAATGGTGGTGGTATCGTCAACCATTTTTACAATCAATGGTCCTCGCGTTTCCATGAGATTCTTTTGTAGATAGCTTTTGGTTCGATTCGCTAGATTCGTTGCCTTTCCAATGTAGAGTATATTTTCGCCACGCTTAAAAAAATACACACCAGGAGATGTTGGGATGTCGAGTTTGTTGTATCCAGCAAGCTTCATATCATCTATATTACTTAATTTCTTGAAGACACCAATATTCTAGAAGTTCAGAAAAAGATAACCCCGCTTTTTCTATCATCTTTGGAATAAACGATGTTTCAGTACACCCTGGAGTAGTATTAATTTCCAAAAAATAAACCTCCCCATCATCAGTCACAATAAAATCAGAACGTGATAGGTGCCTGACACCGAGGTTCTTGTGAATATCCAAAGCAATGTTTTGGATTCTTTTTTCTAATGTGTGGTCTTCTCTAGGAAGAAAAACTTCAATGTCTCCAGCAGTATCCGAGTATTTCTCCTCGCGGGTAAAAAGTTTACTTGGTTTTAACACCTCCATCACCGGAAGCACCATTTCTTCCCCTTCATGTTCAACGACCCCCACGGTCAGCTCTCTACCTTGAATGAACTCTTCTAAAATAAAATTAGTATTTTTTGGAAGAAACTCTAACTCGTCCTCACTGTTAATGAAAAACAATCCATCAGAAGAACCACTACTTTGAGGCTTAGCAATACAAGGAAACTTCACCTTATCAGCATACGTTTGTGGAGTAAGGTAAACGAGCTCAGCAACTTTCACCTTTGCTTGCTCCTTATCAAAACATAATGCATGTACATCAGGTTTTGAAAAAATATATTTAATACCTTTTTGCTCAAGATCTTTTTGTATCGTACCGTCCTCACCGCCGTACCCATGAACCATAGGAATAACAACATCAATATCATTCACCTGTTCCAAAAAAACTGGATAATCTTCTGGGTACAAAAAAGTTTCAGACTCCGCAAACGTGATATTAGATTGTATATATTTTGCAGAATTTATTGATGTGTTTCGTTCAGGACCAGTACCGCCCGTGATAATTGCTATTTTCATACTACCAATCTACCTCATCAAACAACTTTTGAAAGTTTGTTCCATTCGATGCTTTGAGGAGAATGACTGAATTTTTAATGGGC
>JAGQMP010000041.1 GCA_020428585.1 Patescibacteria group bacterium | reverse complement strand
GGCTGCCACAGGATACCGAGGACAAGCCCTAGCAAAGGGTTATCCCAAGTACCCCGGGCATCCCAGAGCATCAACATTAGTTGATAATTAATTTAAAATTTACGAATTTACGAATTTTCAATATCTGAAAATTCGTAAATTGAGAATTGAAAATTGGTTTTTCTACATCATCTTGACGTCGATATCGACACCAGATGGGAGGTTCATGTTCGTGAGCGCTTCCACAACCTTAGGAGTTGGATTGATGATATCAATCAGTCGCTTGTGAACGCGGGTCTCGAACTGTTCTCGAGCGTCTTTGTGTACAAAGGCGGCTCGGTTGACCGTATATTTTTTGATTTCGGTCGGGAGCGGAATCGGGCCACGGGTTTCAGCTTCATAAGAAGCTGCAGTATCCATGATCTGCTTTACCGAGGTATCGAGAATCTTACTTTCGTAGGCGCGAACTCGAATACGCAGAGTAGCTTCCGCTTTGGTCTCTTTCTTTGCCATGGTGGCAAGGATTATCGCCGAAGCCGAAGGCTAGGCAATAATCTTGGTTACCACACCGGCTCCGACAGTTCGTCCTCCTTCTCGAACTGCGAATCGCTGCTGATCGTTAAGAGCAACAGGTACCTGGAGCTTCACCTTAAGGGTGATGGTGTCACCAGGCATGACCATTTCAGTTCCTTCTGGAAGTTCGATTTCTCCGGTAACATCGGTCGTTCGAACATAGAACTGAGGCTTGTAACCCTTGAAGAATGGGGTGTGTCGTCCACCTTCTTCTTTCTTCAAGACGTAGATCTCAGCCTCGAATTCAGTATGAGGGGTAATCGATCCAGGAGCGGCTAATACCTGTCCTCGATGAATGTCTTCTTTCTTCACACCTCGAAGGAGGATACCAGCGTTGTCTCCGGCAAGTCCTTCTTGAAGCTGCTTGTTAAACATTTCAACTCCGGTAACGGTCGTCTTGGTCGTTTCCTTCATACCAACGATCTCGATTTCTTCTCCGACCTTTACTTTTCCTTGTTCGATTTTTCCAGTAACCACGGTCCCTCGACCTTCGATTGAGAAGATATCTTCTACCGGCATAAGGAATGGCTTATCGAGTTCTCGAACAGGGTCTGGGAAGTAGGTATCCATCGCGTCAACAAGTTCGAGAACCTTCTTTACCCATTCGTCATCAGCTGAAGAGCCTTCGAGGGCCTTCAACGCTGAACCCTTGATAACCGGTGCGTTGTCTCCATCGAAGTCGTACTTCTTGAGGAGGTCACGCATTTCTTCTTCGACGAGCATAACCATTTCCTCGTCGTCCACCATGTCCATCTTGTTGATGAAAACGATGATGTTTGGCACACCTACCTGCTTTGCAAGAAGGATGTGTTCACGGGTTTGTGGCATTGGACCGTCGGTCGCAGCTACCACGATGATCGCGCCGTCCATCTGAGCGGCACCGGTAATCATGTTCTTGATGTAGTCCGCGTGACCTGGCGCATCGATGTGAGCGTAGTGCCTGGTATCTGATTCGTACTCGTTGTGTGAGATCGAGATGGTAATTCCTCGTTCTCGCTCTTCAGGTGCGTTGTCGATTCCGGCAACGTCCTTCATTTTTACTGTCTTTCCTGCAAGGTTAAGTGAGTGCAAGATAGCAGCGGTAAGCGTGGTCTTTCCGTGGTCAACGTGACCAATGGTTCCCACGTTTACGTGCGTTTTGTCTCGGTTGAATTCTGACATGTTGTCTTTTTTTTACTTAAAAAATTAGTTCGGTACATTGCGTGACGGCTACCCGTTGGATGTCCAAGTGCGCGCTTGAACGAAGGGTATGTGTTGCATCCTGCAAGTGGTACGCGAGGGGTAATTGATTAACATTTTTCCTCGTTGCGTTTGCTTAAAGAAAAAACCACAACAACACAAGCTGTGATAGTGATCATACTAGTTTTTTCACCTTATCTGTCAAGGATTTATTCAGGAAAAACCTTTATTTTTTAAGGTTTTAAAGGACATTATACTGTCTTTTATAAAGGACATGGTTGCATAGCACACATGTCCTTGAGAAAGCCTTATTTTATAGGGAAATTCAAAAAAATACAATTTTAAATCCAATTAGCCATCCAAGTATCTCAATACATAAATATAGAGCTAGAGGAGCAACAATAAAAAATATAAAAAATACTCTAATAATACTGTCGTCAACCCAACTAATAATTTTACCGAAAGATCGCTCAAGGAAATTCTTTTGAGTTGGGTGTTTAGATTGCCATGATTCTCTTCCGCCGCAACTATAACAATACTCTTGCTCAGAAATATTCCGTAAAGTGTCACAATGACGACATTTTATAAAATTAGAATCTTCCATGCTTATTATCATATAACAAAAAACCGAATCTCTAAAATTCGGTCAATATTTCCGGTTCCCCATCAGTAATCAAAATTGTATGTTCAACGTGCGCTGAGGCTTGGTTATCAGCGGTGGTCACGGTGTACCCATCATCATGGAACACCACGTCAGAGGTTCCAAGGTTAAACATCGGTTCAATCGCCAGCACCATACCAGGTTTCAATTCAATTCCCTTCCCTGGTTTTCCGTAGTTTGGTACGTAGGGATCTTCGTGAACAGCAAGGCCCACCCCGTGACCCGCCAGTTCGCGCACATTTCCATAGCGTTTATTATTGAACGATTCGATCGCGTGACCAATATCACCGACGGTATTCCCTGCCCGAGCTACCGCAATCCCGCGGGCCAAGGCCTCGCGCGTGTCGTAGATCAATTGTGCTTTTTCCTTGGAAACCTTACCGACCAACACCGTCCGGGCAGAATCGGTAAAGAGTCCTTGGTAATTGAGGCCGAGATCAATCGATACGATATCGCCATCTTTGAACACCATGTCGTCAGTAGGAATACCATGGACGATGACCTCGTTCACCGACACGCACAAGGTCGCTGGATAGGCTGGGGTATGCCGATCGGGCCGATAACCCAAAAATGATGGTTCAGCACCTGCCGCGCGTACCTTGGCTTCGGCTGCTTGGTCGAGGTCTTTGGCCGAGGCACCCGGTACCACCATGACCTCAAGTTCGTCTAAAATCCGAGCGTGGATACGACCGGCTTCACGAAGAATCCTAATCTGTTCGTCGGTTTTAATCGTTACCGCCATACCTCAATACTATACGCGAATCTCTTCCTAAATCTATTCTACTATTCTATCGAATAGTAGAATAGATTTAGATTAGGTGGGGTCATACTCTATGAACAGTGAAAAAGCTTTCAATGCAACCTTGCCGTAACCAGAGAGGGTATGCTGTACCGCATTCCCTTGATACCTTTTATGAATAAGTCCGGCATTAAATAACTTTTTAGTATGTGAGTGTATGTTCTTGATATCTCCACCGACCTGCTGATTGATTTGATCCAAGGTTAGTCCAGGATGATCACGGAGTACCGATAAAATATTCATTCGGTAATCATTTCCCATCATCTTGAAAGCATTTGTAGTTTCATAATCACCAAAACGTTGGATGTGTCGCTTGGTATCTTTTTTTAACTTCATACAAAGCTAATTATATCATAATATTCTACTATTCGATCGAATAGTAGAATACTATTTAGTTTGAGGAATTGATTGATTTTGAGATAGATAAAAACCATCATGAAATGATGGTTCCATCGAAATCGTGACCCTTGAGGTACGCTTCGAGGTTTTCTACCGAGGCGCCGAGAATCGCGACGGTAATGCCGGATTCTTCAGCCAGGCGAGCACCTACGGGATCAAAGGGGGTTGAAAGTCCCGGCGTCCAGGTATCAGGGATGATGCTGCGATACTGATCCCAGGATAAGGTGTCGTAACGGATAGCATCGGGATTCTGTTTTGGATCTTCACTGTATACGTGCGAGACGTTCGAGAAATTGATCACGCGGTTGGCACCCACCACGCGGGCCATTTCAATAGCGTCGGTATCAGACGAACACCCGGGTTCATAGGCGCCGACGATGACGACTGGTTCATCCACCCCTTTGGCATCCTGCCAACGTTCAATCACCTTGGGATGCACATTGATATCAGACATAATCCTCAAGAAAAGTTCGGCATTCAAACGAATCGATGTGATACCGATCCAATCAAGATCGATATCGGTAACGTTCGAAAAGGTTCGGGCCGCCGCCTGATAATTGCGACAAGTCTTTCCCCCACCAAGGACCAAAAAGATTTGGTAACCCTCGTCGTTAAAGTGACGAACTAAATCCTTCATGCGTTTAATGAAATCAACGTCGATCTGGTCAGGAACAACCAGCGAACCCCCCATGGAAATGACAATAGTTTCTCGGTAATCAGACATACTATTAATTGTTGTTAAGCGAAGATAGTACCTCGATGATAGCCGCGTGAACACCTTCTACCGATTGTTCACCATCAATATCGTAGACGGTATAGAGGTCATGGTTCTTAAGGTAGTCAATCGTTGGAACAACGTTCTCGTTGTACCATTCGATCCGACGCTCAATGACGTCGTCTTGGTCATCCGCCCGGCCGCGACCCTTCATACGTTCACGGGCAACATCATCAGATACGGCGACATTGATAACTACCACCTTGCTACGCTGATAGTACGCCATCGCAGAATCGAGGGTCATCGCCTGATTCACGGTACGAGGAAACCCATCGAGAATCAGGATTTGATCGTCTTTTTTCAGTCGATTCACCAAGGCATTTACCAAAAACCATTCGGTAATAAAGTCAGGGGCCAGGTTCCCGCTGCCGAGGATATCGCGCATCAATTCGTTGGTATAGCCGTCCTCTTTGATAAAAGAACGAAAGTGTTGACCCGATTCAAAATGAAACAGTTCGGTGCCAGGAAGAGTCTTCGTAAGGTAATCTTTAAGGAGCGCAACTTGAGTTCCTTTTCCTGAACCCGAACGCCCCATCACAATAATCGTATCAATGTCATTCATGCCACAGCGAGTATAACAAAGCTGTAGAATAAAACAAAAAACCGCCTATTCAGCGGCTTCTTCCTCTCCTCCTTCTTTGTTTGGTTCCAGGATTTTTACGTTCACCCGGGCGTCAGATTTCATGCCAGCGACCCGAACGAGGGTGCGCAGGGATTTTGCGGTCGCGCCTTGGCGGCCGATCACCTGTCCCATATCTTCGGGATTCACTCCAAGGGTAAGAAGCACCCCTATATCGTCGACGGTTTTGGTGACGGATACATCATCCGGATGGTCGACGATACCCTTGACCAGGTATTCGAGAAATTCTTGCGGTTCGGTCATGTCGTTAGTTCTCTGGTTAGTTTGCTAAGCGTGGTGCCAATGGCAACTGTACCTATTATAAGATTTTTTTCAGCTTGGTGGCAATACAAAAGACCCACAATGTGAGTCTACTGGATTATTAACAATCTAATAATCGGATTCTTTCTTTAATATTTATACAGCTAAAGAAACACTACTGTCATTGAATTACCTACTGCTTAGAGTGGGTCATCATGTCTTGGATCATAATCATCATAATAAAAATCATCATCTTCGTTGGGATCATCCAACATCACTTCAATCTTCTTACGAACATTCTTAGAAGCAGTAGCTCCAAGAATATGTAAACCGGAAACTACTTCTTGAAATAATGGGAAATCTTCATGATCTTCTCCAAACTGAACCAAGTTAGCTTTTGGAAAGGTCTTCGATTTACATTCTTTCCATTCTTTTTTAGAAAGAAAACGATGTGCAGGTAGAGATACCGTACTATCGCCTATAGTAAAGATCTGCCTTAAACCTCCGAGTTCAATTTGTAGGTATGTACCTAAAGTTGATGCTAAAGGATTACTACCTAAATTAACGTAAAGGGTTCCTCCATAGTCATGAAATGCTTTCATACATTAAAATATTAAATTGTGTGAGAACTATTTCTCGAATGTTATATTATACTATAATAATGTATATGTCAAGTATTCTATTAAGGCTTTCAAAAAGAGATGGAATGCAAGGAAGCGAGAGTTCGCTCTTTTTGAAAGCCGACTCAAGGTCCCAAACATCAGATGAAGTACGAGGCGACAAGAAAAAAGAACGCGAGGCGTATATGACATACGAAGAGCGTTCTTTTTTCGCAGGCAACGAAGTAATTCGCTGATGTTTGGGACCGACTACCAGGCAAAGTGAGCAAAGGCCTTATTCGCCTCCGCCATCTTCAATACATTTTCCTTCTTCTTGACGGCTTCACCTTCTCCGGCAGCTGCCTGCATCAATTCATCAGCAAGGAAGAATTTCATATCCTTACCCTTCTTGCCGCGGGCACCGCTGATGATCCATCGCATGGCCAAGGCCTCCTGTCGTTCTGGACGAACCGGTACGGGTACCTGATAGTTCGCACCTCCGACACGACGAGATCGCACCTCGGTTGATGGGCCAGCGTTCTTCAATGCTGATTCAAATACCTCAAGCGGTTCCTTGTCCTTCATCTTATCCTTGACGATGTCGAGGGCTCCGTAGACGATCTTTCGAGCCGTCTCTTTCTTACCATCGAGCATGACGTAGTTGATAAAACGAGCAAGCTTTACTGATCCATAGATTGAATCAGCTTCGGGAATATTTCGATTTTTTACTGGTC
>JAGQMP010000002.1 GCA_020428585.1 Patescibacteria group bacterium | reverse complement strand
TCGAACATCTCGGTAACGAGTGTTTCTTTCATGGGATTAAAAAATTTAGGTAAAACCTGCACAGGGGTCCGAATTGACACCCGTTCATTCTCGCGTTCGACGGCGAGGAGGCGAGGGGATTGACCCACTACCTCACAGATTTGTACAAGGGCTATATTACTGATAATGATCGTTTTGTAAATAAAAAGCCCGCGTTTTGCGAGCTTCTTAATTATTTTAAATATAATATCTCCAATCCGGACAAGTATGCCCTTTCTAAGCCGAGCGTATGACTGAATAGCGAATAACCGGAATGTAGCTGTCTTAGCGAGTGGACGTGTCCTGTGGCTAATGGTGGTTCATACTTACTTTCTTCCTCAAATGACATCTTGAAAAGTTTCTTAAGCCGTTTAATGAAATCCTTGGTGATCTCAATTTCATCAAAGGTCCTTTCGAATCCGTGTTCTTTGAAGAAAGAGATACCCTTGAGTTCCTTCTCCAATTTTTCATTTTGTTGTTTTAGAACCCCGCAATAAAGAAGGTCCAATCCCTTTAGAGCCTGTTCATACTTTGCAGTATTCTCCTCGATAGAAATTGCTATTAACCTCAATCGACGATCTATTCTCGTCTCATCATAATTAGTATCCGGAGGTTCCTCCTTTTTTTGGAGAGTTGGCATTTTTAACTTTTTTCTTAGACGATTGTCGTGATTTCATAGTGTTTAATTTTTAGGTTCTTGAAGACTATTTAATCACACCTAGAACTTTTGTAAATAAAAAGTGGCCGGTTGGCCACTTGGGTATTATACGAGTTCATATGGGACAGCGATTTTTTCTCTCAGATAGATTTCTCCGCCTGGCAGACTTTCAAATTCAGCTGGCCCAATTTTTTGATGATGGGTTATTCTGTGTGTTGCGTCAATTTCATGCGTTTCTTCCATATCATGCTCTTTAACACTATGATTCTGGAATGACTTCACGTCTTGCATAATCTGATCGGGATGGGCGATTCCCTTAACAAGGAATCCTTTCAACGCGAAACGTTGTTTCCAGGTGCCGTCGATTTTCTCTTCGATCATGAAGAAATTTCCTATTCCGAGTGCGACGAGACTTCTCTCTAACAGAGATGGTTGTTTGTTTTTCATAAAAGGTACTAATTTGGTTTAACATTCAAGACCATATAAACATATGGTTAATTATTGTCAATAATTAACCATCCTAGAGCGACGTTGAAATATCTGGTTCTTCGCGTACTATACAAATCATGAAGCAATCACAGCTGTTCACCAAGACACGCAAAGAAGCGCCAAAAGGCGAAGAAGCAAAAAACGCACAGCTCCTCATTCGTGCTGGTTACGTGCACAAGGTGGCGGCCGGGGTTTATACGCTATTGCCACTTGGTGTTAGGGTTCTCGATAATATTGCAACCATTATCCGCGACGAGATGAATGCGATTGGTGGCCAGGAAACGCAATCGACCGTCCTTCAGGCCAAAGAACCGTGGGAGGCGTCAGGTCGTTGGGATGACCAGGTAGTCGACAATTGGTTCAAGACATCACTCAAGGGTGGCGGAGAACTGTCTTTAGCCTTTACCCACGAAGAACCAATGACCGTGATGATGAAAAATTTCATTGCATCATACAAAGACCTACCAGCCTATCCCTATGATGTACGTACCGTGTTCCGCAATGAGGCGCGTGCTAAATCTGGACTCATGCGCGGCCGCGAATTTTATTGGAAGGCGCTCTATTCATTTTCAAAAGACGAAGATCAACACGCTGAATTTTACGACAAGATTTCTGATGCCTACCAGCGGGTATTCGAACGCGTAGGCCTTGGCGATATTACCTTCAAGACCTTTGCATCAGGAGGAACTTTTTCAAAATATTCACACGAATTCCAGACGCTATGTGATGCTGGGGAAGACATAATTTTCATTACAAAAGATCGAATCTATAACAGGGAAATAGCCCCTTCTGCTATTCCAGAAGACAACAAAAGAGAAGAGCCTAAAAAAAGAGAAGATAAAAAACGTTTAGGTATTATTGGTGTTGATGATCTTGTGAATGAACTTGGAGTACCTGTAGAAAAAACAACAAAGACCCTTATTTATAATGCCGACGGAGAGATTGTTGTAGCCGCAGTCCGTGGTGATTATCAGATTAATGAGTTAAAGCTGCAGGCTTTGTTGTCGTGCAAAAATTTAAGTCTTGCAACCGAGAAACAGGTACAGGACCTAACAGGCTCTGAAATTGGCTACGCAGGAATCATTAATATTCCAAAAGGAACGTCAGTGTTTATTGATGATTCTATTAAAGGTCTTTGTAATTTTGAGACAGGGACAAATAAAACAGGTTATCATTCTTTAAATGTTAATTTTGGAATTGATCTGGATCATCCAGAGAAGTTTCATGATATAAAGCTCGCTAAAGAGGGAGATAAGGATCCTGAATCTGGTGAGATTTACAAAATCAGTAAGGCGGTCGAAGTAGGGAACATCTTTACCTTGGGTGAAAAGTTTTCAGAACCCCTTGAACTCACCTTTACCGACGAAGAGGGTAAACCACAAAACGTGTTTATGGGATCCTATGGCATTGGTATTTCACGCCTCCTTGGGGTGATCGCCGAGGTATTGTCTGATGACCGAGGCCTCGTGTGGCCCGAAGAAATCGCACCCTTTACCGTGCACCTGTTGACCTTTGGCAAGAATGAAAATATCTTCCGCGAGGCCGAGAGTCTGTATCACGATTTGAAAAACGCCGGTATCGACGTCTTGTTTGATGATCGCGACGTCAGCCCAGGGCTAAAACTAGGTGATGCTGATCTAATCGGCATCCCATATCGCGTCGTCGTATCAGAAAAAGCCGCTGAAAAGGGCGGGGTTGAAATAACCAAACGCGCCACCGGCGAGGTCGAATTCGTCGATCCATCACGCCTTGTCGCACACCTCACCGAAGGGTAATTTCACAAATGATCATGAGTAAGTTTATGCAACAACTCTATAAGCGTTTTTCAAACGACATCGGTATTGACCTTGGAACCGCGAACACCCTCGTCTATGTCAAAGGGCAGGGGGTCGTCATCAACGAGCCATCGGTCGTGGCGATGAATACGAAAACGAATCGTGTCGTCGCCGTCGGTGCCGAAGCGCGTGAAATGCTCGGTCGTAATCCTAGTCACATCGAAGTCGTCCGTCCCTTGGTGGATGGCGTGATTTCTGATTTTGATGTGACCGAAGAAATGTTGTCGTACCTCATTCGAAAAGCCGAAAGTAAATCTCGTCGGTTTTTCCGTCCACGCGTCATCGTCGGCGTCCCTTCAGGTATCACCAATGTCGAGCATCGTGCGGTGTATGACGCGGCACACAATGCTGGTGCGCGTGAAGTCTACATCATCGAAGAACCCATGGCCGCGGCCGTTGGCCTTGACCTGCCGGTCCTTGAACCGGTGGGCTCAATGGTGATTGATATTGGTGGCGGGACCACCGATGTTGCGGTGATTTCGCTCGCTGGCGTGGTTCAGTCAAAAAACATGAAGATTGCGGGTGATAAATTAAACCAAGACATCGTTACCTACTTGCGCGACGAGTTTAAAATCTTGGTTGGCGAAAAAACTGCCGAAGAAATCAAAATCAAGATTGGTGTTATTTCAGATCATGAAAACCTCGAATCAGAGATCCGTGGACGTGATATTATTACGGGTCTGCCGCGTCAGATTTTGGTAAATAACCACGATATTCGCGAGGCGATTTCGCGTTCAATTGCCACCATTGTTGATGGAGTCAAAGAAGTCCTTGAAAAAACCCCACCTGAAATTGTGTCAGATGTTATGCAACGGGGCATGTACCTGGTTGGCGGCGGGGCCTTGATCGGTGGGCTCGACGATTTGTTGTCAACTGAACTTGATATTCCGGTCTATGTAGGGGATGATCCTTTGTTCACCGTCGTGGTCGGTACGGGACGGGTCCTTGATCGGATCGACGATTATCAAGAAGTCCTAATCCACGAAGACGATGAGCTACCGCTACGATAGGGACAAGAGGCGACGGGACCGCTGGTATGCGGTTGGTTTGGTGTTCGTGCTATTGATTCTCTTTACTCCGATCTATCGAATATTCTATGACCTTCTTGAGGCGCCTTTTGTGGCGAGTTTTCAGAATCGTGACGGGGTAACCCTTCGCACCGAAGGGTTCTTTGCCGGCTTTGCGGGTAGGCAGCAATTAGCCAAAGAAAATGAAACCCTTCGCGCTGAAATCGAACGATTACGCGTTGATAACCTCAGGACTAGTTACCTAGCACAGCAGATTGAAGACGCCTTTGATTTATCTGCCGAAGGCCTCCTCCCGGCCGAGGTCATTGACCGCGGATCGTTGTTTGATCGTGATCACCTGATCGTAAATCGCGGATTGAATGATGATATTCGTATGGGCGACCAGGTTATGGCTATGGACAATATCCTGGTCGGTTATGTTGAACAAGTCTTTGATCAGACGGCTCGTGTTCGTCTGTATTCTACACACGATCAGGAAATTCATGGCATCCTCTATCCCGAAGATGTCACCCTTACCGCCCGTGGGGCAGGGGGCGGAGGATTCATCATTGAAACCCCACGCGAGGTAGGCGTCGAGGTGGGTGATGTTCTGTATCGCCAAGGCGCCGCAGGTCAGGTGATTGCCATCGTCCGCGAGGTTGTCTTTGATCCCCGTGATCCGTTCAAGAAGGTGTATTTGTCCTATCCCGTGAACATCAATGAAATTCAGTTGGTAGGAATAAAAAAAATGCTCACGAATTCGTGAGCAATTTTTTATTAGCTTTTTTGGTCTACGGTTGATACCTAAGACCAAAGGTTAATGCGAATTCCTTTCCTTGTAAATTATAACCTGGAACGATCCACATATAAATTGGCATTTTTTTGGTGGTATAGCTAAATCTAAGACCATGTGAAGCATATTCTTGCGCATGGACACCCAATCCGATTTGGTTGATTTTGAATTCAAAGATACCTAGATACCATTCTGCACTTCCTCCGTATTCGAAATTTACTAATCCCCAAAATTTATCAGAAGAAGTGTAAACATAACTGGAACCTCTTAATGGGTTATCGTCTGTTTCGATCCCTACACCGATACCAAACTCGAAGTAGGTTTCCTTTAATTTGGTTCCGTACATCGGACCAGCCACAGCTTCGGCCCATTGATCGGATACCAAGTTAAAGTTCCAGAATCCCCACCCTGATTCATATTGGGTGTAATTCCAATTTAATAGTGATGCTGCAAATCCAGATTTTGAATGGGTTGCTTGAATTTCAAACCAACTACCTTTACTTTGGGCGAATAGATGACTAAAGGCCATCAAGAAGCTAAAAAATAAGAATACTTTTTTCATTTAGTTGTTGTTTTATGGTCAATGACCTGATTGGTACTATATTTGAAATATATATTATACTATAATGTTTGTATTGTCAAATGTTCTTTCATTCTATGAACATCAATGAAATTCAAGTGGTTGGAATAAAAAAAGCCGTTAACTTGTAACGGCTTTTTTCTTGTATAGATTGAATCTATCCAAGAAGGAAATTATCAACAAGGTAAGCTTGGCGATCATCATCCTTTTCTTTCTTTTTTTCATGTCTTTGCGTTGGTTTTTTGCAAAGGGTGAAGAAATCTCGGATACCAGGTTGCTAAACTTTACTCTGTTAAAGGAGTTATATTTTTTCACGGGACAAGGAATTGGTTCGAATACCATACTACATAATTATACTTTAGTGTCAAGTTGTATCGTTACTTCCCAACCCTCACCCCTATAAAAAACGTTGTTTTTTCTAGGTGTGTGGGTACACTCGGGTTATGAAGACACCCGAAGGAAATAGTTTATTAACCCCTGAAACGTCGTCGGGCGACGTTCGGGCAAAATCGTTTTCTTTTACGATTTCGAAGAAAATGGACGGTTTGGGGCGCGCCGGGCTGATTAGGACCCCACACGGTGATATTCAAACACCGGCCTTTGTCGTGGTGGGTACCAAGGCAAACGTAAAAGGTATAACCTCTGATATGGTGCGGGACCTTGGCGCACAGGTCGTCCTCGCCAATACCTACCACCTGTACCTACAACCAGGTGACAACATCGTGGCACAGGCAGGTGGATTTCCACGTATGATGAATTGGGATGGACCCTCGATGACGGACAGCGGTGGGTTCCAGGTCTTTTCACTTGGCGAGGCTTTTGGGACTGGGGTTTCAAAGGTTGCCTCTGGCGAAGACATCGTCGTATCCGAACGAAAGGGTTATGACAAGACAAATAAAAATGCCTTTATCGACGAGGACGGCGTGACCTTTAAATCCTACATTAATGGTGATCAACATCGGTTCACGCCCGAACGATCGATGGAGATTCAATGGAACCTCGGGGCCGATATGATCTTTGCCTTTGACGAATGTACCAGCCCGCTGGCTGATCATGATTATCAAAAAGAAGCCATGGACCGAACGCACCGGTGGGCAGAGCGTTCGCTAAAACGACACCAGGAACTTGATCCCAAAAATATTCAAGCCTTGTTTGGGGTGGTGCAGGGTGGACGGTTTCAGGACCTCCGTGAAGAGTCAGCTCGGACGCTGGCCGCGATGGATTTTGACGGTTTTGGTATTGGCGGATCGTTCAACAAAGACGACATGGCACAGGCCGTTGGATGGGTAAACAGCATTTTGCCGGAAGAAAAACCCAGACACATGCTGGGAATTGGCGAACCTGCCGATGTGTTCGCGGGGGTGGAAAACGGCTGCGACCTTTTTGATTGCGTGTCGCCGACACGCGTTGCAAGGCACGGACGCATCTATACGGCAGATGGATATATTAATCTGCAAAACGGTGGTTTTAAACAAGACTTCACCCCTCTTGATCCCGAATGCGATTGTTATACCTGCCAGAACTACACCCGCGCCTATGTGCATCACCTATTAAGGGCAGGCGAGATGTTGGGGCAGACCTTGGGATCCATTCACAACCTGCGATTCATGGTGCGGCTGGTTGATGATATTAGGCAATCTATTTATGATGGAAATTTTCAAGAGTTCAAAAAAGAGTTTCTCGGTCGATACTATTAAACAAATAAACAAAAAAGAACCACGAGGTTCTTTTTTGTTATTCAACCACTGATACGACCTTTTTGGTCACGGTATCACCGTTGAAATGCTTTTTTCGCTTGGTACCAAATTTCACCGTTCCGGCTTTTAATGCAAAGAGGGTGTGGTCTTTACCAACTCCTACGTTATCACCAGCCATGATCTTGGTTCCACGTTGGCGAACGATGATTGATCCTACCTGCGCTGCTTGTCCGTCAGCGAGCTTGGTTCCGAGGTATTTTGGGTTTGAATCTCGAAGGTTCTTTGCCGAACCCCCGGCTTTTCTATGTGCCATAGTATTTTACGATATAATAAATATATTACACGGTTAATAGCGAAAGCCAGGGTAATGGGTCCTGAACCTTCAGAGTAACATGCGGATTATAGACAGGGGAACTAAAAAAATCAAGGGATTGGCCAGACACGCCAAATTCGACGATGTGATCTGGATCACAGTGATTGTGGCGGTAGCCTTAGGCGCTTTTTCTATCGGGGTCCTCTATGAACGGGGGAGGTACCTCAGCGATCATCCCGTCACCGTAACCTACAGCGACGAGGCAACCACACTGTGGGATGCCTACCAAAACACTAAGGAACAAAACCAAACCTACGTCGCCTCAAAGAATGGCAGCCTGGTGTACCCGGTCGGTTGCGCCCGGGCGAACACCCTGTCTGACGCGAACAAGGTATTTTTTGAAACCCTAGAACAGGCTATCGAATTCGGCTACCGTGAAGCCGAGGGGTGTTAAAAAACCGAGCAATGCTCGGCTTTTAAATATTTCCACCTTAGAAGGGTTTATAATCCATCTACGCCTCGTCGAGGACTTCCGTTGTTGTCTTTGAGATATTTCATAACTCTTAATTTTTAGGGTTACTCTTGATTTAAGATTAGCATAAATAAAGAATGAGAAAAAGCCGAACATCCCGTCCGGCTTTTTGCGGTGGTTTATTCTTCACCGTCTTGAAAATGATTTGGATTCATAACGTTTCTGTTTATTTAATTAAAAAACTGTGTAAACGCTACAGTACCAGGATAGAGGATTTGAGGCAAGCCCTCACACCTTTTTATAAAAAGGTGTGAGGGTAAGCCCTTCCCATGAGAATATTGGAAATAATAAAAACCGAACAGATGTTCGGCTTTTGTTTCCGAGAAAGGCCGGCGGGCTAATGAGATTTAAATAGATGCTTCATGTTCGTGTGTATTAAGTTAAACAATAGAATCACACGAATCATAACATTATAATTGTAGGTTAACAAACACTTTTTTTGTATCTCTAAACAGGTATAGTGTAGCCATGTCTAGGTTTAACCTTGTATCTGAATACCAACCTGCTGGTGACCAGCCACAGGCGATTGATGCCTTGGTAGCAGGGCTTGAACGTGGGGACCGTAAACAGACGCTATTGGGAGTGACGGGTTCAGGAAAGACCTTCACCATGGCGAACGTCATCAACCGGGTGCAACGGCCGACCTTGGTCTTGGCTCATAACAAGACCCTGGCCGCGCAGCTAGCGCAGGAATTTGAGGAATTCTTTCCTGATGCTGCGGTGCACTATTTCGTATCCTATTACGACTACTACCAGCCCGAGGCTTACGTCGCCGCTAGCGACACCTACATTGAAAAGGATGCGCAGATCAATGACGAGATTGATCGTTTGCGTCACGCGACCACACAATCATTGATCTCGCGCGATGATGTGATTATTGTTGCGTCAGTTTCGTGTATTTATGGTCTTGGGTCACCAGAAGAATACCTTGCCAAGAACTTCCTCATCAATGTTGGCGAGAAAATATCCAAGACTGACGTCATGCGAAAATTGGTCGAGATTCATTTCGAACGCACGAACGCGGATCTCTCCCCCGGATCATTTCGTTCGATCGGAAACACCGTCGAAGTCATGCCGACCGATTCTGATAAACGTCTGTACCGCATTGATCTCGCCGCGGGGAGGATAGATACCATCACGATTCTGAACCCCGTATCGGGCGTGGTGCTTGAAATCGTTGATCAGGTGCTGATCTTTCCGGCGAAACACTTTCTCACGGATGGCGATAAGAAAGACCGCGCCTTACAGATGATTCGCGCTGAACTCGATGAACAGTTGAAGTTTTTCGAAGACAACCAGATGTACCTCGAACACGATCGATTAAAACGGCGTACTGAATACGACCTGGCGATGATTCGTGAGGTTGGCTATTGTTCGGGTATCGAAAACTACTCGCGACACCTTTCAGGAAAAGCAGAGGGCGAGGCTCCCGACACCTTGCTATCCTACTTTCCTCATGACAAAGAGGGTAATCCAGAATTTTTGATGATTATCGACGAGTCGCACGTGACCCTGCCACAACTGCGCGCCATGTATCGTGGTGACCAGGCCCGCAAGGAAAACCTGGTAAAACACGGGTTTAGGTTACCGTCTGCCAAAGATAATCGCCCCCTACGTTTCGAGGAATTTGAAGAACGCGTTGGCCAGCAGGTCTACGTGTCAGCAACCCCGTCTGATTATGAACGCGAGGTGTCGAGCCAGGTTGTTGAACAAATCATTCGTCCGACTGGCCTCCTTGATCCTGTGATTGAACGCCGACCGGTGAAGATTGATGAAGAAACTGGTTTCAAAGGTCAAATCCAAGACTTCATAGCTGAGGCACTGATCGAGGTAGAGAAGGGCGGACGGGTTCTCGCAACCACCCTGACCAAAAAAATGGCCGAGGATCTATCGAGCTACCTCAAAGACAAAGACATCAAGGCTGAATATTTGCACAGTGATGTTAAAACCATCGATCGTATTAAAATCATCACGGAATTTCGTCGTGGTGAATTTGATATCTTGATTGGGGTAAACCTTCTGCGCGAGGGGCTCGACATGCCCGAGGTGACCTTGATCGGAATTCTCGATGCGGACAAGGTTGGGTTCTTGCGTTCTGAAACCTCGCTGATCCAGACGATTGGTCGCGCGGCGCGTAACGATCGTGGTCGAGTGATTGTCTATGCTGACGTGATGACCGACGCGCTTCAGGCTGCTATCGATGAAACCGCTCGTCGTCGTGCCTTACAAGAATCCTACAACAAAGAACACGGCATCACCCCAAAGACCATCCAAAAGGCGGTCAAAGATATCACCGAACGTATGCGCACCGAACACGTTGATACCGTCCTGACGGAACTCGAAACCGACCTTCAGGCATTTAGCGGTGATATCAAAAAATTGATGAAATATAAAAAACGCGCGATGAATGACGCGGTGAAGGAACTTGATTTTGAGCGGGCGGCCGTCATTCGCGATCAACTTATAGAACTAGAACATCGTTTAAAATAAGCGATCTCCTGCGCCTGCCTGCCGGCAGGCAGGTTAAAAAGCACGCTCGTACCATCACGGTATAACTAGATACCGCTCAGGCACTCGCGTGCTTTTTGCCTTGGATCTCATCTCATTTAAAACGATGTTAACGCCCCCTCATTCAACCTTTCTTATTGACTACACATTGTATTAGTTATAATATATTTACGAATTGAGGTGTGTGCACGAGGCGCGCACCCTAATTTACAACTTAAATATTTTTATTATGGCAACACATGTCATCAACTTGTCGGAACCGACGGCTGGTCAACAACAAGAGTATTGGAAACAAATAAAAGAAAGTCTCATCACTAGAGAAATTCTCCAAGAGTTTCTTGAAAGAAAAAAGTTCTTTTTACCACCTAAGACTGCTTACCTTCGTCTGATCGCACAAATTACCATAGATGCCACCAAGGCAGGGTCAGAAAAAATAAGCGATAATATAAATGATGGTGATCGTCGTTTGTTTGATATAGTGGAGAATGATTTTTGGGTAAAAGACACCCTAACCCCGTCGAGGGACACTCAATCTAGGGTAGCATATGTGTATCAACGAATTAGAAGGGGCACGTATGCAGAAATTTTTAGCTCACTTCCCCGTGATCTCGACTTGCTGTCATTTGAAACACACGAGCAAATCAGAACTTTCATTGCAAACGATTTTGGATCCTTACCTTTAGCTCACAGAACATTTTTATTATTTACAAACAAGAAGGGGGAATATTTTGTTGCTCACGTGGGTAATTCCTACGAAGGCGAATTTTTTACCATTGGCGTGGATGATTTTTTGGATGAATCTGAACTATCTCTGGGCGAACATCATTTTATTGTATTTGCTGAAGGAAAATCTCAGACTCAAGCTTAGTTTTTAATAACTTGAACCCTTTCTTTTCGAAAGGGTTTTTTCTTATTCCTCAAAAAAGTAGTATGGTTTTGGCACGTAGAAATCTTTCTTATATTTCTTTCTCCAGGCATCTGCCTTTTTCTTGTTTTTGCTTAACTTGAGCTTTGACTTGTACTTTTGTTTTGAGATTGATGCAATTTGTTTTTGTGCCGATTCATCCAGATAATCATTCTCTTTGAAAAATTTATTCACACGCTCTTCAAAGAGGGGATCAGTTGTAATTTCAAAGATATAATCACCAACAACTGATAGATACTGATTTGATTTCAGATCATAAGATTCACCAATATTAATTTTCACATATTCAGAAGACCAATCTTTTTGGAATTTTTTATCCAACGCGCTATTTCCGCTAATCGTGAAAAGCAGCATTTTCTTATCCTCCTTGAATCTATTTAGCCAATAACGTTCTGTTTCAGGTCGAGAAAGCATCAACCACTCGTGCGGGTGATAGTTCAACATCACCTGGTGGGTAGGGTTTGCCTCGTACAAAATGTCATACAAATGTCCCCACGTTACGTCCATGAGGAAGGGGTTCTTGAAACGGTACGTGACTGAATCCCCATCTTCAAAATCAAGCACGTTTGCCTCATCTACAGACTCTGACTTGTGTATATGTCGTTCTGAAAATTTTCGTATTTTCTGGAGCCACACGCGGTTTAATCCGTAATGGTTTTTCGTCTTGGTGATTACTTCACTCTTTTGAAGATTTCGTAACACTGAATATAACCCCTGTTTGCTCAGGGAAGGTTTAAAGATTTCCTGTACGACCCGCAAGAGATCTGGTCCCGATTCCGGTTGTTTGTCGAGCGCCTCGATCACGGCATCTTCGGTTCTTGTTTTTTCTCCGAATATCATCCTCACAATTATATCATAAAGTAAAATCTGATTTTACTTATCTGTTAGAAACAACATATTTTTTGATATGTCAAATTTTCTCGTGTATAGTCTAGGTGAAAAACATTTAAATTCAAAAACATGAAAACACAAAAACTTTTTAACAGGTTCATTCAGAGACTACTACTCTTGATAGGGTTCAGCTTTATTTCAGTTCTTATTGCAGTCCCTATTGTTTACTCAATAATCCAAGGAAATTATCCTGGTGCATTTGAGGATAAGAACGATTTCTACGCTACTTATGCGAATCTCCCAGATTTATACGTAAATAATTTTGGTGAATATTGCCGAGAATATGGGGTTAAACCCGAGTGGATAGTTCCTAATACCTATAGGTATTTCGATGGGGAGTTATATCTTTTATATAATGTCCCTGAGAATGAAATAAGCACAAATTTTGAACTGATTCTCCATGGTTTTTTGGGCCTCGGTGGCAGCTCTTTTGAGCTGAATGATCAGGTCAGATTTTACGAAACCGGATGGGTGAATTTTAGGGATATGCAAGATTCATCCTGTGGTTTCAGGATAAAAGATATAAAGACTTATAAAAGGTTTTTATAAAACCCAATAAAAGACGGGCTATATGTCCGTCTTTTCATATATCGCTTTATCGCTATACTGGGAGGATACTATGGCCACGAACAAAGAAAACTTACACAACCAGGAGTGGATTACCGTCAAAGGGGCGCGGACACACAATCTGAAGGATATTACCCTGCAAATCCCGCGGAACAAGATGACGGTTATTACTGGTTTGTCGGGGTCGGGGAAATCGTCGCTGGCCTTTGATACCATTTTCGCCGAGGGGCAGCGGAGGTACGTTGAATCCCTCTCGAGCTATGCACGGCAATTTTTGAACCAGATGCAGAAACCGGACGTGGATGAGATCACTGGCCTTTCACCGGCGATTTCGATCGATCAAAAAACCCGATCAAATAACCCTCGATCAACCGTGGCAACGATTACCGAGGTCTACGATTATTTGCGTATTTTGTTCGCGCGGGTGGGGCAGCCGTTTTCGCCAATTTCGGGCAAGCGAATCAAGAAATTATCAAACCAAGAAATCCTTGATTTCGTTTTTAAACTGGTTGATGAGAAGAGGGATACTAAGAAAGCAAAAAAAGTCGCCGGCGTCACCGTTGATGAAATGCAGGTGCACATCCTAACCCCCGTTATCCGTGGACGCAAGGGTGAACACTACCAGTTAATGTACGACATGCTCGGCAAAGGTTACGCCAAGGCGCGCGTTGATGGCGCGATGAAGGATTTGCGCAAACAGATCAAACTGACCAAGACCAAAAAACACGACATTGATTTTCTGGTTGATTCTTTTGCGGTGCATGAATTCAATGACAATCCCGAAGACGTACGTTTACGATTAGGTGAAGCGATTGAAAAGGCGGTCGATGCATCAGACGGTATGATCCGCATCGTCCTTGAAACCGAGGATGGCAAAGAGCTCGAGGAAACCTTGCTATCAGCGAAACTCGTGTGTCCCGAAGACGGTTACGTGTTTCCAGAAATTGAACCACGATTGTTTTCATTCAACTCGCCCTATGGAGCCTGTCCAAAATGTAATGGGTTAGGTACGAAACACATGTTTGGCGAGGACGTTTGTCCGACCTGTATGGGGGCCCGACTTCGTCCTGAATCCCTGCAGGTATTTATTGGTAAATACGACAAGAATGGTGACGTGGTTGATGATGAAGATGGTTGCAAGAGCATTGATGATTTTGTTGCGATGAAGATACAAGACGCCTATGAATTTATGGCGAGCATCGATTTGACCGAGAAAGAGCAAAAAATCGCCGCGCCCCTGTTGCGTGAGATTGAAAACCGATTGGAATTCTTGATGAGTGTGGGACTTGAATACCTAACCTTATCACGTCGCGCACATACGCTGTCAGGCGGAGAATCGCAGCGCATTCGTTTAGCGTCACAGTTGGGAT
>JAGQMP010000040.1 GCA_020428585.1 Patescibacteria group bacterium | reverse complement strand
CTATCGGTAGCTTGCATAAGCACCTCACAACCTGACCCAGCAACGATTCCTGCTATTTTAATAGCTTCCCCGATCACTTTGTCACCAATGGCAATGATACTGACTTTTTTTCGAGACGTATCAAGGTACGCATCATCATGTGCGACCTCGAGAATGCGATCAACCCCAAGACCAAGCCCAACCGCTGGTACTGATTCTTTATGTCCAATCATTTCTGCCAATCCGTCATAGCGGCCTCCACCACCGAGGGCGAGCGAGTTCGCACCCTGTTCATCTTTGGTCACGTACTCGAACACCGTGTGTTCATAGTAATCAAGACCTCGAACCAAGGATGGTACCACCTCGTAAGGAATACCGAGGTCTTCGAGACCCTTGGTCACGGCATCAAAATAGGCTTTTGATGCTTCGCCGAGTTGATCCTGCAAGAGGGGAGCTTTCTCGTTGATTGTTTTGGTTGAAGGCTCTTTCGAATCAAGGATGCGCAGGGGGTTGGTCTCGATGCGATATTGATCTGATTCTGCAAGTTGACTCTGATGTTCTTGGTAAAACTTTTTCAGGATTTCGAGATAGTTTTGGCGTTCACTAACGCTTCCCAAGGTATTTACCTGAACAGAGATCTCACGCCCAGAAGTTTTCAAGATATTGTAACCGGTCTTGATCGTGAGAATGTCATACATCGGATTCTTACCCCCCATTACTTCAAGGCCAAATTGATACAATTGCCGATACCGACCTTTTTGGGGTTTTTCGTGGCGAAAGAACGGCCCCGTGTAATAGAGGTATAAGGGCTGAGGCATCGATCCCATACCGTGTTCGATGTAGGCGCGCATGACGGCAGCAGTTCCTTCGGGCCTGAGGGTTAACCGGTCCCCGCCTGCCGTGGTGAAATTGTACATTTCCTTATCGACGATATCGGTACCTTCACCGACTCCTTTTGTAAAGATTTCAGTGTGTTCAAAAACAGGGGTTTCAATCCCCGTGAATCCATACCCGCGAGCAATAGCTTCAGCTTGTCGATAGAAATCAGCTTTTCGGTCGTAGGTATCACCAACAAAATCCCGCGTGCCGCGCGGAGCCTGCAAGAGGTGATCGTTATTTTTTTCGTTTGATGACATAGGATTAACGATTATTAAAGGTTTCGATTTCTTCGGCTTCGACCTCGCCCGGTTTCCATGCGAGGTGGGTGATCGGGAAAATACGCAAGAGCGTCTTGCCAACGATCAATTCGCCTGGGAGGGTTCCCCATGAACGAGAATCCAGGCTGCGCGCACGGTTGTCGCCCATGGCAAAGTATTCACCTTCACCAAGGTCCCAGCTGCCGTAGCTTGAGAACGCTCCGTTCGTGTATTCTTCATCCAGCGTGATTTCTTGACCATTGTGTTCAATCGTCACGACATCTCCATTGATACGGACGGTTTCACCTGGTAGGCCGATGATCCGCTTGATTAAGAATTGTGAGGTCTTGGTTGGATTTCGAAAGACGATCACGTCACCACGTTCTGGTTCGGTGGTGCGATAGGTTACTTCGTCAATGATGAGGTAATCGCCGTTTTCAAAGGTTGGTACCATTGATTCACCATTGACGATAAAAGGCTGCGCAATAAAGACGCGGATCGGCACCACGATCGCGAGAATGATCAAAACAAAACGAGCGAGATCAATGGCTTCGCGCGCAAAGCTCTTTTTCGCCTTTGGTTGTTTTGATTCTTGAGGAGTAGGTTCGCCAGACATGGTACAATCCTAGCACATGCCTACGTTTACCCAAAGCCGTGTCAAGATCCTCGCCGCCGTTGTCATTTTTATCCTTGGAATCATTGTTGTCGGACTTCTCCTTCGTCATGGAAACAATATCCAAACAGACCACGGTCATCGGACCGACCTCGAGGTTAGGACCCCTGGTGGATCGATCCTCCATACCCAGGTCGCTGACGATCCGGCTGAACGATCAATCGGATTATCGAATCATGATAATCTTGCCCCAGATGAAGCGATGTTATTTTTCTTTGACCAACCGGGCGCACATTCATTTTGGATGAAGGATATGGCATTTCCAATTGATATCGTGTGGTTAGGGGATCAGGGTGAGGTTCTGTTCGTCGTTCCTGATGCTGATCCGTCAGGCTATCCAAAAATTTATACCCCACCGGTTCCTGCGACCTACGTAATCGAGTTGGTTGCTGGGTTTGCCAGTGATCACGGCATTGAAACAGGTAATCGATTTACCTGGCAAGAGAAAAACCAGAGCTATTAGCTCTGGTTTTTCATACTGTTTGTATCGATAAGCCGGATTCTGTCCTGCAAAAGCAGGGATGATCATTTATCTTGGTTTTGTGTCACCACAGAACTCTTTGCGGCACTCCGAATAAGATTCGGTACGACCTTGCACGTAGGTAGGAATTTTGCCGTTTCACCCCTCTGTTGCCAGAGGATTCACCCCGAAGGGGCCGTCATCTCTCGATTCGGGCGTCACTGCTCGCATCCCTAGGATTGCTCCTGACAGGCGTTACCTGCTACCGTCTTACAAAAAATGTACGTGTCCGGACTTTCCTCGCTCCCCGAAGGGTCGCGCGATCACCTGATACAGACAAAGTGAATTTACAATATAATCTGAAAAATAGCAATCTATATTGACAGTATTTTTCTAATAATTTACTATTTAAACTGAATTGGATATGTACATGAGTATAGGTCTGTAATTCATAATTAAATATTTATAAGTACTATGGAAAGTATATGTAAATCCCTGAACAAAACATCTCAATTTGTTTTAAAGTTGGCCCAAGCTGGCTTCCAAGAAGAATGGATAAATGAGATCATCAATTCCAAAAATAACCAAGAAGCAAGTAAAATGATTCATCTCTTTAATGGAGAATATGAATTAGTAAAAATCTCACCTTTCTGTGATAAAAGTAGATTAATCCTTGAACCGATTGATTGTGTCACTTCTAAACTTTTTAAAGAAGTTGGTGTTGGTAGTTTACGTGATAAAGAAGGTTCATCTTGGGACCCCATTTTTCAAAGAACCGTTATGTCTATTGGTCATTTTATAAATTTACCTAGAATGATTGTTGATGCCTTTTCTCTTAGAGAATCAATGAATAGTTTTGATATCGCTGACTTGTTAGGTGGTATAAACAATTTAGCTTTTGAAAATGAGGCTAAGGCAATTCGTGTCTTGCGTGCTGGTTTAGATATCGGCATTAAACACATTGTTGTGCATCATTTTACTAAAGAAGGTGAACTTCTAAGAATCAGTTCTTGGATGAATGGTCATAAACTAAGGAAGAATGACGTGTACGGACTTACTGGTTTAGTTGGAGAAGAAAATACAATAATCACACCTGCTTTTTAATTACTATTCTATATGCCCAAGGCTTCTTTGTTGCCTTGGGTTTTTTCTTATTGATCATAATCCCGTACACCTAGAAACCATCTTTGATATTTCTAAGTGTGCGGGTACACTTTTACTATGACTTTTCATATCATCACCATCTTTCCCAATCTCTTTGAATCGTATCTATCTGATTCGATTATGAAGCGGGCGATTATTAGAAAGGATATCAGCGTGAAGTTTTATAACCCGCGTGATTTCACCAAAAGTAAACACAATAAAGTCGACGATATTCCCTATGGTGGGGGTCCTGGGATGGTTATGATGGCTGATCCGATCATTGCGGCTTGGAAGAAAGCACGAGGAGTTAAACGGCGAGCTGTCGCCCAAGTAAAAGGTGAAAAGAAAAATTATAAGACGGTTATTCTGTCTCCCGGTGGGAAAGAGTTCACCACCGCCTACGCGAAACAATCTGCGAAAAAATACACCGACATCATCATCATTTGTGGTCGTTATGAAGGCATCGACGCCCGTGTGAAGAAATTCCTCGGCCGCCAGGCGGATGAAGTATCAATCGGGAACTACGTTCTGACGGGTGGGGAATTAGCCGCTATGGTGATGATTGATTCGATCAGTCGCCAGATTCCTGGTGTGCTTGGGAATGCATCGTCTCTCGAAGAATCGCGCGTATCATCCCACGAGGTGTACACCAGACCCGAGGTATTAGAAGAAACCGGCAAGAAATACCGCGTTCCACCGGTATTGCTATCTGGTAATCACAAACTGATCGACGAATGGAGAAAAGATCGCTGAGAAGGATTTGGCGGTTTTTTATTTTTGTTGTAGAATAGGACAAGTTTAATTTTAAAATTCAATATCCTATGGCTGAAAAGCAAACACCTCCGTCAACACCAGAACCAAAACAGCATCAAAAATCAGAAAAACCCAAATATTTGAACGACAAACGTGCCAAGCCTAACAACATGAGATGTTCTCACTAAGACGAACTAACCAAACCCGATGCATTGTTCTTCGGGTTTTGTTTTGATAAAATATTTAAAACCCCTTAGATATTCTAATTATGGAAGAGTCGATAACTATCATAGGTACTACCAATGGAATTGATTTTTCATCACCTCAGAGATATTACCAAGGAATTTTTGAGCAAATTAAACAAAAAGAATTCACTCAATTTCCGGATATTAATAATATTGATTCTTTTATTGAGATACTTCAGGTATCAAATGGACATATTTTATTTTCGCCTGGTTATATCCACAAGAAGATCAAAAAGGAAATTCAGAATAATACCTACATACGATCACTCATTTCAGATCGTAATTTGAAGATAGGTTTCATAAAAATAGACGGTACCAAAGCGATAAAACCCGTGATTCGTTTTTCAGCAAAGGCCGCGTAAATTATAAAAAAGCAGCTTATAGCTGCTTTTCGTTTATTCAAAACCTATACATCATTTTGAATAATAATGACGTGAAGATTCGTCATACATGAGACTGCTTGAGGCTTCGGCCGAGTTTCTCATGTATAGAATCTGAGCTAAATTATTACAAAATAATGTATGCGTTTTGAGATCTTTTGTTTCTTTTTGATCTTAAAAAGAAAAGACCTTTTGACAAAAAAGCAAATATCCGTAGTATAGCTCTTACCTAATATCTGATTGAGTCCTGGCTGCTTTTTGGGTTGTTTTTATACGATGCGCATTCGCTTTATTTACCCCAAACAGAATTAACGAACACCGAGCTATCCGCTTCGGTGTTGTTCTGTTTTCCTAACCACGATTTTAGACTGACATGACCACCCGTGACAAAAAGTACTTTGCAAAGTACAAGGAACCTCTGGTCGAGATTCCAAACCTCGTCGAGAACCAAATCGAATCATTCGAGAATTTCCTCGCTGGCGACCTTCAGAACGCTATTATGGAGTTTTCGCCAATCGAAGACTATTCAGAGAAAAAGTTCGAATTGAAATTCGAAAGCTTTAGCCTCGAAGATCCTGAATTCGACGAATACTATGCCCGCGAGAACAAAGAAACCTTCCAAGGCCGCCTCAAGGCCAAGGTTTCCTTGCATAACAAATCGCTCGACAAGACCAAGAAAGAAGAAATCTTTCTAACCGAAATCCCGTACATGACCCCGCACGGTACCTTTATCATTAATGGTATCGAACGTGTTATTGTTCCGCAGCTCGCCCGTAGCTATGGTGTCTTCTTTACTATGGATGATCA
>JAGQMP010000039.1 GCA_020428585.1 Patescibacteria group bacterium | reverse complement strand
ACCGCCCTAGCGAGAAAACACAGGTTATCGTGTATCTTCTCGCTAGGGCGGTAGTGTGCCGCGGTTCCACCTAGCTTTCCGGGTCGCATTATTCGCGTCCGGACACTCGTTTGGGCAGATTAGGTTCCTTTCGGGACTTGGGATTTCCAATCGTGGGTGGTAACCACGACAATCTCTGGTATCTCAATCGTAGCATATCTCAGGAGGCTTTCAATCTCGAAGCGAACTCAATTCTCATAGAGTCTATTCTAGTATTCGTACGAATACTAGAATAGATTCTATAGAGATGATGTATAATAATGGACATAATGAAAAACTACCACTCAGGATTTGGTCTCCACGGTATTATCCGCAGTTTTCAAAATTCATTCCGGGGATTTCGAGTATTATTGCGAAATGAATACAATTTATACATCCAATTAGCTTTTGCTGTGGTTGCAACCGTATGCGGATTTATTTTTCGTATTTCGACCGACGAATGGGCGATCCAGTGTGCGGTGATTGGATTGGTGATCTTTTCAGAACTCGTGAACACTGCCATCGAAAAGATTATGGATCTGGTTCAACCACAATACGACGAACGCGTTCGCGATATCAAAGATCTCGCCTCGGGCGCGGTTCTGTTTATGGTCTTAGTATCAGTTGCAGCAGGTTTATTTATCTATATACCGAAAGTATTACCATTCATATTATAAAAAATACCCCAAGGGTATTTTTTTTAATTCTCTAAGTAATTACTTACTTTCTCTTTTAATAATTCGTACCGAAATCTTGTTTGCGCGGTAGCTGAAAATAAATTTTCTCGTTCAATAACTTCACCTTTCGAAAATAAAGTGCCTTTTGGAAATTGATTTCTTGTTAGATCAATTTCCTTACCATCAGATAATTTATTCCAGTAATGATCGTTGTTGGCATCGTATAGTATTTCTCCACCTAAATAATCTTGTAAGAGAAGAGAGGTAACCGCACACTGGCCCAGACTAGGATTCATTGCTGACCATTTAGATTGCAAAGGAGGGTAGCAGGTTTCGATGGACCAACTTTCCTTTATAAGTTTTTCTAGTTGTTCTCTTTTCATGATTCTAATTTTTTCACACCTTCGACAATCACTGACATCTCGCCATTTCGTTCAGATGCTTTTGCTTTGATGGCGACGACCGTGTCGGGGATCAAAACCTCGCGATTTTTTTCATAGGTCCGTGCAAAGACGACTGCCTCGACGCTGCCGGTAAAATCAGCCAAGGTCAGGAAAGCCATTTTATCCCCCTTCTTGGTTGTGACTTCTTTCACTGATTCAATCAATCCACCGATGACAAGGTTTTCGCCATCGTGTACCTCGCCAGCATTGATCATGCCGATATTCCGTTTCGATTTTGAAAATCGTTCCCGATAGGCTTCAAGGGGATGCGCCGACACATAGACCCCCAAGGTTTCTTTCTCCATCGCAAGGCGTTGATCTTCGGGCATGGGTTCTGACGGTTTCAAGGTCACGTGCGAGGTATTCTCGCCAAACAGCGATCCCTGATCAGCGTGCGTTGTCTTTTGTCCCTTGTTGTAATCGAGGAGCTCGTCAAGGTTGTAGAGAAGTTGCCCGCGTTCACCGAAGGAATCCATCGCACCGGCCATGATCAAGGCCTCGAGAGATTTCTTATTGAAATTCTTGTGCCGAATACGGTTTAAAAATCCTTCGAGTGAGACGAATTTACCGGCACGTTTTCGTTCTTCGATAATGGCGTCAGCAATCGCTTCACCGAAATTCTTGATCGTGTAGAATCCGAATCGAATGGCTGGTTTACCTTCATATTCAACCACCGTAAATCCGCCAAAACATTCGTTCACATCAGGTGGCAGAACCTTGATCCCCAAATTATCGCACTCATGAATGATCCCGGCTACCTTGTCAGTATCACCTGATTCGGCCGTCAGCATGGCGCACATATATTCGACCGGGTAGTTTGCCTTCATGTAGGCGGTCTCGTAGGTGATCTGACCGTAACTTGCCGCGTGTGATTTGTTAAAGGCGTAGGCCGCAAAGACCTCGATTTGTCGCCATAATTCTTTGGCGACGGTTGGCTTCATGCCGTTTTCAATACAACCCGAGATCAGCTTTTCTTCTTGCTCGGCCATCATCTCGGGGATTTTCTTTCCGATCGCCTTACGCAAAGAATCGGCGTCTCCCCAGGTGTAACCTGCGAGGTCAACCGCAATCTGCATCACGTCCTCTTGGTAGACCATGATTCCGTAGGTCGGCTCGAGAATTTCTTTCATGCGCGGGTCGAGGTATTCCACCAGTTCAGGATTTCGTTTACGTTTGATGTAATCAGGAATAAATTCCATCGGTCCTGGTCGGTACAGGGCGATCATCGCAGAAATTTCATAAATGTTTGAAGGCTTCAAATCAGTGATATATTTTGTCATCCCTGAACTTGCCATTTGAAAGACACCCTCTGTTGAGCCTCTGGCCAAAAGGTCGTAGGTTTTCTGATCATCCAAAGGGACGGTATTAAGGTCAATATCAATACCGTGAAGGTCTTTCACCAATTTCACCGCGTTCGCCAGAATCGTCAGGTTTCGAATCCCTAGAAGGTCAAATTTAGGTAGATTCACAACACCGTCACGATCGCCCGTGTACATGTCGTACTGAGTGATCAATTTACCGCCCTTGGGATCGAGCTGTACGGGACAGAAATCATCCACGCGCGTTGGTGAAATCACGACTCCTGCCGCGTGCACCGAAATGTGCCTTGCACAGCCTTCGATCTTAGTCGCTAAGTCAACGATACGTTTTACATCGGTATCTGATATATAAAGGTCTTTCAAATCAGATGATTCTTCAAGCGCCCGCTCGATCGTCATCGGGAACCCCTGTGAACCCATAGGGATGAGTTTTGCGATTTTGTCACCAACCTCGTAGGGGAAGTCTAATGCTCGCGCAACGTCTCTGACCGATCCACGCGCCGCCATGGTACCGAAGGTACCGATTTGGGCAACGGATTTCGTCCCGTATTTTTCGCGGGCATAGTTGATCAAATCGTCGCGATACACGTCAGAAATATCAAGGTCGATATCAGGAATACCCTTACGTCCCGGATTCATAAATCGTTCAAAGGGCAACCCCATCGCTAGAGGATCGACCTTGGTGATGAAGTTTAAATATGAAACCAATGATCCCGCGGCGGATCCTCGGGTGTTGGTATAGATCCCCATGTCTTTGGCTGCTCTAACGAGGTCTGCCATGATGAGGAAATAGGACGAATAACCTTTGTCTTTAATAATATTTAACTCGTATTCGATACGTTCGGTAACTTCGTCGGTTTGTTCCATCTCGCGGGCTTTTAATCCTGCGTAGGTGTTTTCACGCAAGACCTCGTCATAGGTCGTGCCATCAGGAATCGGATAATCAGGAAAGTACCAGCTATCAATATCAATCTCGAGGTTGCATCGATCAGCAATGTCGCGTGTGTTAGTAATTGCCTCGGGATAGTCTTTAAACAATTCCGTCATTTCGTCGCCCGAGGTAAAGGTAAAGTTTCCACGCATGAATCCTGATCCAATTTTGGTCCCACTGGTTGAAACGCCTAACAAGGTATCAAACGCCTCGCGGTCATCAGCATCGAGGTAGTGGATGTTGTGGGTTGCTACGAGGGGCGCACCGGTTGTACGTGATAATTCAGCCAGGTCGCGGTTAATAGTTTCAAGTCCTTCGATATGGTCGTTAAACATCACCTCGAGGAAAAAGTTCTCTTTCCCAAAGATATCTTGGTATTCGGCAACCAGATCTTTTGCCCGGTCCATGTTCTTGGTGAGGATTGCTTGACCAATTTCACCGAACACGGGTCCTGATAGACAGATTAATCCAGCGCTGTACTTGCGTAACAGTTCTTTGTCCATGCGCGGTCGATAGTAGAATCCCTTTACGTGGGATTGGGTCACCAGCTTCATCAAATTTTGATAACCCTCGTGGTTTTCAGCGAGGAGGGTGAAGGGGTAGCGTTTGTTATCGATCCCGTGGTCTTTTTGCTCCATACCTCGAAAGGCCATATAAGCATCGACCCCGATGATCGGCTTGATCCCTTCTTTTTTACAGGTTTTATAGAATTCGATACATCCGTACATTGATCCATAATCGGTAATCGCTAGGGTATCCATTTCGTATTCCTTTGCACGCTTTACCAGAGCAGGAACCTTAGGTAAGCCCTGCAAGAGCGAATAGTGCG
>JAGQMP010000038.1 GCA_020428585.1 Patescibacteria group bacterium | reverse complement strand
TGCCATCCCAAAGTTCCAAGGCCAAGCGCACGATTTGCCTTGGCAAAATTGTAGGCACGCTCCATAAACCGGAATCGATCCTGGTCATCGCGTTCTTTCGAATCACGGTAGGCCTCGAGTTTCAGGATGAATTCTTCCATCACGGCATCAAGGAAGTAGGTCAGGGTCTCTACCGCATCGGTGTCTTTCCACGCTTCGTAATGTGCGAGGTTTATTGACGAAAGGCAGCATACGAACGACCATTCTTCGTTCGAAGGCAACATGATTTCGGAACACATGTTGCTAGCATGAATGGTCAGACCCTTGTCTTTATAGACATCAACCGTATTCTTGTTCGCATTATCGACGAACATGATGTAGGGGTAGCCTACTTCGTTTCGGGCCTGGATGACCTTTGCCCAACGTGCGCGCTTTTCTTCATCACCATCAATCATTGATTGCATCCACGCATCGGTAACGGTAACCCCGTGGGTAAGTTTCTGAATCGGGTGACCTTCGGTACCAATGCCAAGGAATTCATCAATGTCGGGGTGTTCAATCGGTAGGTAGGGCGACACATGTCCACGACGAACTGATCCCTGTGAAACCACGTTAATCAAGGTCTCAAATAATTCCATAAAGTGTACCGCGCCCGAAGCCTTGCCTTCGTTCTTGATATCAGTACCGCGACCACGAATCGCACCAAAGTATGCCGATGAACCGCCGCCAAGTTTCGACATCATGCCGACTTCGGCTTGGGTGTAGAGGATGCTCCCCATATCGTCGGCAATATAAGAACCAAAACAACTAATCGGAAGACCTCGAACGTGCCCAAAGTTTGCCCATACGGGGGATGAGAGAGCAAAGTATCCTTCGGACATGTAGCCATAAAATTTATCGGCAAAACCCTCTTTTTTCAAGAGTTTCTCAGCGTGATCGGCGATCTCGCGAATGCGTTCTTCGGCGGTGACCCCTGGCAAGAGGTAGCCTCCTTCGAGGAACTTTCGACTGTTTTCATTCAACCATTTCATGTGTGTTTCGTGTAGATGTTTAATGCGGTAAGCGCGGGTAAATAAGATTTTAGTCACCGCAGAAGAGGTGTCCTAAAAGAGGTCGTCACTGGTAATGCTCTTTGACCGCTTGTTGTAGTTGACCGAACGTTTGTCAAAGAAGTCGACGTGTTTGGTGGCAATAATTTCTTCGTCAAACCAGTCAGATTGGGACAAGAGACTTGGGTCGGTTTCAAAGATAGGAGTCACGCCAATTGATTTCAGCGATCGATTAAAGCGATCTTTGATGAATTCTTTCACCACCGCAGATGGCAAGAAATCGAGTTCGCCTGATTCAAAGATCCAATCAACGATTTCGCTCTCTGATTCATATGCCTGAAGGCACATTTCACGTACCGTGTCGTTGTGTTCCTTGGTGAACCATTCTGGGTTCTCGTCTTTTATGATATTGATCACGTCGATACCGAAGTTTCCGTGGATTTGTTCTTCCTTTGAGGTTGCTTCAACCACGTTCGATACACCCTTCAACATATTCTTATATTTGTTGAAAGACATAATAATCAAGAATTGTGAGAAGAGTGACACATGTTCAATAAACAGTGAGAAGAGCATAATGGCTTCGGCGTACTCTTCGTTGTTACCGCTCTTTGAATTCTTGAGCGCTTCGTCGAGGTATCTCACGCGACGCATGATGACCGGATTCCGTTTCAAATTTTGGAATTCGTCATTCAAACCGAGGACCTCAAGGAGGTGCGAGTACGCATCATGGTGACGCACCTCTGATTCTGCAAAGGTGGCACCGACCGCACCGATTTCTGCCTTGGGCATTTTCTTGTAAATGTCACCCCAGAAACTTTTCACCGCAACTTCGATCTGCGAGATAGCGAGCATCGCGTTCTTGATCGCGTTCCGTTCACGTTCAGCGAGGTTCACTTTAAAATCCTGAACGTCACTGGTGAAATTGAATTCAGTGTGAATCCAGTATGAGTGACGGATTGCATCAACGTATTGTGTCAGGTCAGGATACTCGTACGGTTTTAACGCAACACGACGTTCAAAGATGTTGGTCTTTCGCAATCGAGCACGTTCGCGACGATAAATGATGTACGCTTTGGCAACATCACGGAATCCACCCACCATGAGGGCCTCTTCGACGACGTCTTGGATCTCTTCGATGTTCGGAACATAGCGGGGATTCATTTCTGCACGCTGGAGAAGCTCTTGATACACCAATTCAGCGATTTTTTCAGCATCTTCACGCTCGCCCATACCGACTTCGCGCATCGCATTACTAATCGCCTTGATAATTTTTTGGATATCGAAGTCGTTGATGTCTCCGTTTCTCTTTTGTACCTGATTGATGGTCATGATGGCGTCGTTGCTTAGGTTCGGATAATGTCGTGCACATCATAAGGCCTGTTTCTTGAGGCAAAATGAAAAATCGGTCAACGATTTTTGGGGTCGTACCCATGTAGCATTCGATTATGATGTCAGTATACCAGGATGCCCGAGTGCGATGCAAATATTCGACGAAACAAGCCACCAAAGTACCCGAACATCAAGAAGAGTTTATAAAATTTTCCAAAAAACGAGGTCTTTTTTATTAAAAAGGCGAGATAGTTTGCCTTTATACCATGCCAAGCTCCGTTTTCAGCTTTTTAGTTAAAGAATCTGCCACCAAACGGTAGGAATCATCAACCATAGCGAAGATTTCATCATCAGAAAGCTCCCCTTCATCCACCAGAACCGTATTCCAGTGCTTTTTATTCATGTGATAGCCAGGCGTAATTGATGAAAAGGCCTCGTGCAGCTGGATCGCGCGCGCTGGATCGCATTTCAGGTTCACGTGCGCCTCACCATCCTGCCATCTGGTGACATTCGTCAGTAGAAAGATCTTTCCACCGACCCGAATCACCATGGTTTCTTGGTCAAAGGGAAAATCCTGGCTGCTGCCAGGACGATCCATCGCATAATCAATAAGAGACGTAAGGGTCATGACTGAACCTAGGCCAAATCGTTCATGGTTGGTTGGGTGCTGAATCGTTCAGACACCACGTTCCAATCGATCAATGCCCAGATGGCCTTTAGGTACTCGACGCGTTCGTTTCGATACCGCAAATAGTAGGCATGTTCCCATACATCAACGCCAAGAATCGGATACCCGAGGTCAACATCGCTCATCAAGGGATTGTCTTGGAGTTTGGTTGAAACAATTTCAAGCTTACCTTCACCGTTCACCACCAACCAGGTCCACCCGGAACCAAAGACACCGAGGGCGGCTTTGGTAAACTCGGCTTTAAAATCGTCGAGGGTTCCAAAAGCGTCATCGATCTTTGCCTTCAGTTCAGGTGACGGGGTCGACATACCAGGATTGAGAAGGGTCCAGAACACGGTGTGATTGTAATGACCACCTGCGTTGTTGCGAACCGCAGGTGAAAGATCAGCCGCACGGTCAAAGAGGTCTTCGATGCGGGAACATTCCATCCCCTCTTCGACGCAGGCTTGGTTTAATTTCTTTACGTAACCGCCATGATGTTTCTGATGGTGAATTTCCATCGTCTCGGCATCAAGATAAGGTTCGTAGGCGTTGTAAGGATTTTTTAATTCAGGAAGGACGAACATAGATACAGTATAGCAAAGGTACGGGGGAAAATAAAAACCCCTCTCAGTGAGGGGTTTAGGATTAAGCAAATCCTCTATGTAGTCTGAAGAAATCATCTAGTTCAACAAAATCTTCTTCAGAATAGCGTTGTAACTCTTTTTCAAGAGATAAAACTCTTTTGAATAGTTCTGTTGATGATTGGAATTTTTCTTTCAATCCCTTGATCGAAGATAAGGCTTTTTTAGCTTCTTTTTGGGATATAAGCCCTTTATAAACGGAAGCTTCTAATGATTCAAGTTCCTCGATTTCTTGTTCTTCATTCTTTTCTTGGTAAAAACCAATAAGAAAATTGGATAATGATTTTTTACCTAGGCGGCGGTTGTAGTGATTCATAGCTAGTTAGTATTAAATTGTTAAACAAAATATTAAATTGATAACAGCATGATACTACATATCAAAGATATGTCAAAATACACCTCGCCTTCTTGCCTAAAATCCGTATACTTTCTGGTATGAAGGTACATCCGACTCACTACGACGTTATCGTCATTGGCGGCGGGCCCGCTGGCACCATGGCAGCCGGCACCGCAGCTAAACGCGGGAAAAAGGTCCTCCTCCTCGAGAAAAACGCTGACCTTGGTGAAAAATTAAAGATTACCGGTGGCGGTAGATGTAACATCACGAATTACGAACTCGATAATCGGGCCTTGTTAGAAAAGTATGATTCATCAGCGCCTTTTCTTCATTCACCTTTTTCACAGTTTTCAGTAAAAGATACTTTTACCTTTTTTGAGCGACGAAAGCTCCCTCTCGTCACGCAAGCACGGAACCGCGTCTTTCCCAAAACTGAAAACGCCAAGGATGTGCAACGCGTGATGAAAGATTTCATCAAGAAAGAAGGAGTCGAGGTGAAATACCAGAGCCCGGTCAAAGATCTGCAAATCAAAGAAGGCAAGATCAGTGCCGTTGATACTCAATCGGTTCGCTACACGGCGGATTCGGTTATCCTCTCGACCGGCGGTGTTACCTATCCTGAAACCGGTTCGACGGGTGACGGGTTTGCGTGGCTACGACGGTTAGGTCACCAGGTAGAGAGCCCGAGCCCTGATATCGTGCCATTGCGATCAAACGATTTTTGGATTAAAGATATCGCAGGAACAACGCTATCATTTATGAAGATCACGTTCTTTTCTCGTGACAAGAAAGCCTTCTCAAAAACTGGAAAGATTCTCTTTACCCATTTTGGACTTTCTTCTCCATTGATATTGAATAGTTCAAAACAGGTAAAAGACCTCTTGGACAAGGGACCCGTCACTGCAGAAATCGATTGTTTTCCCGATACCGATGAAGGATCGCTCGACGAACGAATGTTAAAATTATTTGCTGCGAATAAAAACAAGAAATTAAAAAACATCTTGCCAGAGATGTTACCTAAAAAAATTGCCGAGGTGATCCTCGATTTAGCACGCCTCGAGAATTCTGAGGTGAAGGTAAACACCATCACCACCGAAGAACGGAAATGTATCAGGCATCTGATCAAACACCTCCCTCTTACGATCGATGGGTTAATGGGGTTTGATCGCGCGGTGATTGCCGATGGCGGGGTGCCCTTGGAAGAGATCGACACCAAAGAAATGCGATCAAAAGTAATAAAGAACCTGTTCCTGGTAGGAGATGTTCTTCACATCAACCGACCGTCAGGAGGATATTCATTGCAGTTGTGTTGGACGACGGGTTATGTTGCAGGGATGCATGTTTGATTCTTTGTACAAGTCGACTTCTTTGTTATCATTAAAATTATTTTTATCATCGTAGATAGACTACGCCTCAAAAAACAATTTCTCGATGTCTCGAACTCGTTCTTGTTCAAAAAATCAAATAATTGATTAAGCAAACAAAAAACTACAGCAAGCTGTAGTTTTTTGCTAGGCAGCGTCAGCTAGATTTCCCACACCCTCGGCAACCGATCCTGCAGATTCAGCCAGGTTGGCAACTCCGTCCGCAACCTCACCAACATTTTCCATTGCAGACGAGGTCTGTTCAATAGCTTCAAGAGATGGCTCCCCTTCTTGATCAACAGGACCCAGAGGTATATCGAGATCTTCTATATCAGGTCCCAATTCCATGTTGGTATCAACCTCGATATTTGGCATTTCAAACATCTCCATCTGAGAACTCACCATTTCTTGGTGTTGATCGATCTGTGCTATTTCTTCTTGGAATGATTCCACTGATGGCAGGGTTTCAAACTCTTCTTCGACGAGCTTGAAATCGACAAATTGAAATTTTTCAAAGTGTTCTTGTATCTGAGTTTTCAAAACCGTCGAGAGAAGTCCGAGCAGGTTTCCCTTGAGAATCATTTCCATGATCTTTTTTTGTATCATTTTCGGATTAGTCTCCCCTTCTTCCTGCAAGAACACTTGATATTCACTGATGGCAGTAAGAAACTTTTTGTAATGTTTTCGCTGTTCCTTGAGCTCTTCCAATGCCTCTTCCTTCTCGCGTTTTTCTTGTTGGAGTTGTTCTTGTTTCTCTGCCAGTGCTTCTTCGGACATCTCACTCAGCGATTCTTGGGTTAGCTCTGAAGGGAGTCCTTCTTCTTGGTTTTGTAATGAAGCAGGCACTTCTTGATTCTGTTCAAGAGAAGCAATCTCTTGCTGAGTTGTTTGGAGGCTCGTCTCCATTGAAGATTCAGCCACCGATGGCATCTGAGATTGTGGCATTGCTTCAGGATTTGCAAATTGGGGTTGATAACTTTCCATAAGAAACATTATACGACAACAAACAACCACGGCAAGCCGTGGTTGTTTGTTGTAGATCGACTGCAAGCAGTTTCACTACGGTTCGAGGCGAATCGTGCAAGCACGTCTCCCCTCGGGTGCATCCAGAGCAATCAAAGTAAACTTCAGTTACTCTGGATATTCATACTGTACTCCTAAGGTTCAGAACCGACAAACCCCAGTTGTGGATTCATTGTTGATAACCAGATATCTAACCAATAGCCCCTTCTTCTCTTAACAATGCTTCTTTCGAAGGTCCCCGAAGCCCGTTGTAGGGTCCAAGGCTTCCGTCCGATCGAATCACGCGGTGGCACGGGACATTTCTATCTTGGTTCTTGGCCATGATGCTGCCAACAGCACGGGCAGCCTGTGCTGAGCCAGCCTTGTTCGCAACCTCGGCGTAGGTCATGGTTTTGCCTTTGGGGATATTGGTGACAATGTCGATGACTTTTTCTGTGAATTTTTTCATACTATTAATCCAGCATTATATAAATCATCTAAAACAGTTTTGTACGCAAACGCTATCTCTAAATTTTGAGTTTCATTATACGAAAAGAACTTTGCATCTTCCGACTCATTGTCAATTTTCAACTCACCGGAATACGTTCCTAGGTGCACCAATGAATAGTACCTCTTATTGTTAGAAATAAAATCATAGAAATTAAATTTCCCAGTAACGTGAAAATCTAAATTGGTTTCCTCCTTAACTTCTCGAATAACACAATGTTCTACCGATTCGTCTTCTGGTTCAATACCACCTGCCGGAAACGTCCATTTACCGGGGGCTCTTTTTGAAGCAAATGATCTTTGTAACAAGAGAATTTCCTTGTTCTCGTTTATGATTGCCGCAGCCCCTGCAATTTTTCCGAGTGTGGTTTTCATATGAAAAAAAGTATAACACAGGGAGTATTTTAATTTACCATTCCACGTAATTTGATAGGATACAGGATATTGGATAAGTGGCACAGTAGTTTAACGGGCACCGCCTTAAACGATGTATACGTGAAAGCGTATCGCGGGCACGTCCCCCACAGAGCAGAAGGGTGCCAGAGTGGTTTAATGGGCACGCTTGGAAAGCGTGTGTACCCTTATCGGTACCGCGAGTTCGAATCTCGTCCCTTCTGCTATGTGGGGGATGAAAATCCTGTCTTCTCCGCAAAAAACACTCCTTAGGGGGTGTTTTTATGTTTGTATTTGAAATACCTTATCGCGGGCGTTGCCTCCGCTGATCAAAGTAATCAATGATGCTGCGACACCGAGGTGTTTTGCCAATAGTTTAATCACCGCCTGGTTTGCCTTGCCCGCCTCTGGGCTTGCGGTCGTCATGACGCGGTAGCTAACGACACCGACCTTCTCCACTCTGTTTACCCTCGCGTTTGGTTGTACCCGGACCGCGATGCGAATTTTATTTTCCATCCATTTCACGCAACAACCTGACGCGTAGTTCTGCCGGTGGATGAGTCATAAAGAGCCGATTCACATAGGTGGCCGTGCGTTTTAACCCAAAGGGATTCGCAATAAACAGGTGTGCGGTCGCGTGGTTTGCCGTGCGCATCTTGCTGCTGTGATCGTGGATTTTTTCAAGGGCGCTAGCAAGCCCCTCGGGATAGCGGGTCAGCATGGCGCCGGTCGCATCCGCTAGAAGTTCTCTCTTTCGTGAAATGGCAAATCGAATCAAGGACGCCACCAAAGGCATCAGAATCGCAAGGACGAGACCAATCACGAGGGTAATCACATTCCCCCCACCACGGTTGTCTCGACCACCGAAAACATTCCCTCGAAGGAGGAGGTCAGACACCATGGTAACCACACCAACCAACACCACGGCAACGGTCGATACCAACATGTCGTTGTTTCCAATATGCCCAAGCTCGTGCGCGATGACCCCTTCAAGTTCATTCTTGTCGAGGACTTCTAAAAGACTGGTTGTCACCGCAACCACTGCGTGGTGTTTGTTTCGTCCGGTGGCAAAGGCGTTCGGGGCAGCATCACGAATGATGTAAACTTTTGGTTTCGGTAATCCAGCGGTGATAGAGAGATTTTCCACGATACGGTGTAGTTCTGGTGCTTCTTGATATGAGACCTCTTTGGCACCGGTCATCGAGATAACCGTTTTATCAGAAAACCAATAGGCCCATACGTTCATCCCGATCGAGAACAGGATTGCGATGTACAAGATATCCGAGCTACCCGTGTAATAGCTGATAATCCAACCGAGGCCAATAACGACGCCAAAAAAGATCGACATCAGAAGCCAGGTTTTCACCTTGTTCTGGTGCTGATGAGTATAAAAGGTAGACATAGCACAAGTCTATAGTTATTAGTTATTAGTTTCAAGTACTTGTTATTATTCTTAAATTCGTACGAATTT
>JAGQMP010000037.1 GCA_020428585.1 Patescibacteria group bacterium | reverse complement strand
TGATTCTCACCAAACAAGAACAACAAAATAGCGTTGAAACAACGAGTAACCTCTTTCCTTTTGGAGAAGTAAACCTTGGTAATCTGAATCCTTTTGGAGGACGTCAGGGAACATCCGGTGGTGATAATGACGGGACCAGCTCACAATCAAGCGGTGACGGAGATACCTTTGAAGAAGAAGGTCCGCGCCTGCGTCAAGTCAGCGATTTTCCAACCAGTGGGTTTATTCCTATCACCAGAACCGAAGAAGAAGACATTATCGAGGTGTCGTTTGATGACGATGGGAACCGACTTGAAACCTTTCGAACCATCGAGGTTGAGAATCAGTACGTAAGGTACAGCAAAATCGAGGATGCGAGCGTATACGAAGCTGAAATCACCCCATCTAAAGTAACACCCGAATTTCTGGTCGAGAACTTTATTCCGAATGCTGAACGTGCCTTCTTTAACCAAGGTGGTGGACGCGTTCTCTTCCAATACTGGAATCGAGATGATCGCGTGCCCGAAAGCTACCTCGCCCGCATCGAAAAAATTGAACTCGAGGTAACACCCTGTCCGTTTAGTTTTGTGTCGGTATCTATTGGTGAAGACAGCCAGACCGTCCTCGGCTTACACCAATTCTTAAACCGAAATCCACAAACGCGAATCGCGCGGGTAGGTATCAACTCACCAGGAAACGAATCATCTCTGGCAACTGACGCGACCATCACTGCCATCAAAAACTTCCAAAGCCTCTATCAGATCGATATCGACGGACAAATTGGAGGTGGCACCAAGGCCAAGATGGAAGAGGTCTGTAACGATCAACAAGAAAAGTTAGCGAAAGAAGCCTTTGAAGCCCTCGACAAGAAGTACCGCATTTCAGGATTCTTCTTGCCGCAGAATATTACCGAAGTGGCCGTAAGCCCAGCGGGTAACCAGATGTTCTATTTCCAGGAAGATAGCGCCGGTGTCATTGGAGTCGTGCGCGACCTCATCAACGACACAAAAACAACGGTGTTTGAATCCCCATTCACCGAATGGCTTGTCACGTGGGTAAACCCTGACTCAATCGAACTCTCTACCAAACCAAGCTACCAGGCCGACGGATTTAGTTACCGATTAGATCCTGAAACCACCCGGTACTTTAAATCACTACCAGAAGAACAAGGATTGCTTACCCTGCCAAGTCCTGATGACGCGCGTGTTCTCACCTCGTCAGCAGATGATAATTCCGTGCGGGTAACCATCTATGATCGAACGACTGGCACCAATCGGCCTCTGGCGATTGAAACCTTCGCCGACAAGTGCGTCTGGGATAGTGATGCAATCTTGATCTACTGTGCAGTGCCGAATTCGTTAGCTTATGGAAACCAGTACCCTGATACGTGGTACCAGGGCCTCGAGAGCTATGCTGATTCACTATGGGTGATCAACGCCAATACCGGGGAAACCCGCGTCCTATCTGACCTCGCGAGCGAATATAACGAATCAATCGACGTATCCCATATCAATATTGATGAGAAGGGGGAATATCTGTACCTTACCGACAAAGATACTGAATTCTTATGGAGCTACCGTTTGGTCGATTTTTAACCAACCTACACGAGGGTTGGTTTTCTTTTATTCCAAGATGAAAGGATGAGAACGATGTAGTATACTAAAGCTATCTATGTCACTGCTCTCAGACTTGCTTGGCACCTCGAAGAAAAACGAGGCGGGAATCAAGAAAACGGCCGTACCTGTACTGCCGAGCGAGATTTATCGTACCGCAAAACTCCAATTGCAAGATGTCTTGGCACCCGCAGCTCTTGAGGTATCCTCAAAATCAATCAAGATCGCTGGAAAAACCTCGCGAACGTTTTTTGTGATGTCATACCCACGATTCCTGACTGATGGCTGGCTCGCGCCAATCGTCAACCTCGACAAGGTCTTTGATGTTGGCATTCACATCCATCCTATCCCGACCGAAAAGATCCTTTCTGAATTTAAAAAGAAAGTCGCCGAAGTGCAGTCACAAATTAACATCCGTGAATCAAAAGGGCTCGTCCGTGATCCGATTCTTGATACGGCATATCGAGACCTCGAACAATTACGTGATTCATTGCAACAAGCCCAAGAAAAGATTTTTTCAGTAGGTCTCTACATCACTATTTATGCTGACGATGAGGATGAATTATTTAAGACCGAAAACGAAATCAGGTCACTACTCGAATCAAAACTCATTTATGTAAAACCAGCTCTCTTCCAGCAGATGGAAGGATTCTTGTCAGTAGCACCGATAGGAGACGACCGTTTACAGGTACATACGAAACTCAACACGGGTCCGGTATCATCATTCTTTCC
>JAGQMP010000036.1 GCA_020428585.1 Patescibacteria group bacterium | reverse complement strand
CCGTTATATGCTCAGGTAGCTCAGTTGGTTAGAGCGCTTGCCTGAAGAGCAAGATGTCGGCAGTTCGAGTCTGCCCCTGAGCACAAAAAAGAAAGACCCTAAGGGTCTTTCTTTTTCTCAGGGAGAAGTCTCCTGAGGAGACTTCGGCAGACGAGAAAGGCGGACTCATGTCCGATCTGAGCAAAGCGAAGCAGGACAGAGGAGCCGGGGTCGCGAGAAAACGCGTACGCGTTTTACTTGTGACCGAGTGCCCCTGAGCACAAAAATAAACCCAGGAGAAGGGTTTATTTGTTATAATTAGCTTGTATGCGAAAAAGCTTGCTTGAAAAAGATAAATTAGCTTCCGAGTCTGATATCTATAAAAAACATTCCGAGCTCTATGATTTATTTAGCCAAGCGGAAGATGCCCCTGAAAAGGTAGTGTCTTTTTTTAAGGATAAATTTGAAGACCAGATAGTACTCGATTTTGGTTGCGGTACTGGTAAATATATTCAATTATTATCTCCACATTCCAATAAATATATCGCCGTCGATCCTTCTGACGCTCAGTTGCGAATTGCAAAAAATAAAGCTGCGAATCTTCAAAATGTGGAAGTTTCTTTGATCAATGACGGTATCATTCCGCTTGATGATGATTCAATCGATATTGTTTTTTCCAGTTGGGTTCTTGGAGGAATTCAAGATATACAACAGCGTAAAAGAGCTCTTGATGAAATTGAAAGAGTTTTAAGACCAGGAGGTATCATTTATCTGATAGAGAATGATATCGGCGGTGATTTTAAAAGCATTGTTGAAATGGGCTATGGTGATCAAAAGACAAGACGTAAATTAACTTGGTTTAATGATAGTGGTTTTCAAGAAATATCTCATTTACAGACGAGTTTTGAGTTTTCAGACCTGGATGAAGCAAAAAGAATTTTTCAAGGAATATGGGGTAATGATATTTCTAATAATATTCTAAGTAAAAGTATCTCCCATAATCTTGTAATATTAGAAAGAAAACCTAATTTCATTCTCGACTCTACAAAATTTGTTATTGATAATGCTGATCATGTAACTATCCAAGATGAAATAATTGAGAAATCGATCCTTCATTTTAAGGAGGTTAAACATACTAGCTGGCTTGATGAATTACCCTTTGATGTTAGTTCATTAAAGGATGAAGAAAAATTGATGTTTTCTCTTGTATTTAATGCCATAAGCTTCTCTTATTGGGGAGATCCTTATTGGAATGTTGAATATCGTGGAAATTTGTATACACGAGGCTCTCTTAGCCTTGCTGTCTGTATATTTCGATCAATTGAAGAGCGTCAGAGTTTGTTGGATCCGAGTGTTTTAAGAAGTCTTGATGAAAAAACTCTATCCAACATTTTAAGAGGCAATACAAAAATACCGCTTTTGAAAGAGAGGCTTAATATTTTGAATGAAGTTGGCAATGTTTTATCGAATGAGTTTGATGATAAAGTATCAAATCTTTTGACTTCAGCTGACCTAGATGCAATTAAGATAGCTAAGACCCTCGAAGATATTTTTCCTAATTCTTTTGAAGATAAATATTTATATAAAAACCACCAAGTGTATTTTCTTAAAAGAGCTCAGGCATTTATCCACACTACCGTTTCATTATTCGGAAATAATACCTATGGAAAGATTAAAAATATTGAACATCTAACAGCCTTGGCTGATTATATTATCCCCAATGTTTTACGGAATTTAAAAATAATTAAATATTCAGGAGAACTAAAAGAAAAAATTGATAACGAAGAAGAAATTGATAAGGGAAGTAATTTTGAGATAGAAATTAGGGCAGCTGTTGTATGGTCTATAGAAAAAATTAGAAGAGAACTATTGAGGAGTGGTTTTGAAGTTTCTATAACTGATATTAATGATTCCTTATGGATTGCAGGGGGTGATCTTGAGACACCATTCCATAAGACTAGAACTACAGCTTACTAACAAAAATCCCCAAGAGGGGATTTTTTATTTAAGCTTTATTAAGGGGAACAAGATTCTCCTCAAATACGTTTTCAATAGGTACCGGAATTTTGACTCTATCAACAATCACCAATACTCCATAATTCTTGATGTGTCTGATGATAGTGTCACGTCTCGTCTCGTACTCACTCAATGAGGTTTTTATTCTGGAATCGACGAAACGAATCGTATCTTTTATCTTATCAAGGAGTGGTTTGTCTTCCAAGATTTCGTGCCAAAATGATTCACCATGAATCTTTCCGAGATCGTTTTGTTCGTCCACTCTAAGCAAGCAACTGAAATCATCAAGCTGATTATCGGAATTGAGTAGTCCAAGGTAATCATTTCGCATTTCCTCTATTTCTTTGCATTCCTGGTAGATTGAGTGAAGTTTCCTCAATAAGACTTCGGCTTTTACATTGGTGATTTCCTTGTGATTTCGATATTCCTTGAGTTTCGTTAATATTTCCTCAACCGTCTTTTCTTTCAAATTAATTGTCAGCATGTTATTAGATTTTTCTTTTTATATTGTTCTTTATTCTCATTTCGTCAAGTTTTAGAGAGACGAAAAGAAAATCCCTTTCGGGGATTGTTACTTAATCTTCAACTGCGCCTTACGTTCTTTGTCAACGAGTGGCAATACCAAGGTCAGGAGGCCATGCGCCTCGTGCGCCTCGGCGAGTTCAATATCGATTTCCTCGGGCAGTTTGATGCTGCGTTCAAAGGCGCCCCAGTACAGTTCCTCGAAGTATACCGTGTCAATGCGACCCTCGGGATCGTTTTTACGCGACCCTTCAATGGTGACGTGATCACGGGTGAGGGTAATATCGATCTCTGACTTTTGGATGCCGGCGACCATGGTTTTGATAATGATGGCGTTGTTCACACGGTACATATCAACCGAGAGTTCGCCGACCTCTTCCTCCTCGTAGGCGTCAGTGTCTTCATATGATTCATCCTCATCCTCGTCACGTTCGTCCTCGAGGTACTCGCCATCGGTTGGATCGTAAACTTCTTCCTCGTTGTTGAATTTAATGCTGCCAGTTAGTTTTTCAAAAAAAGATTTCTTGTTGGTCATGGTGATAGTATAGCACGGGTTAGTGGTTAACGCGCCTAACTCGTTCAAACATTGCGATAATAACAAGGGTTACTATCCATAAAATGCCGAGGGTGAGGAGGCCGTTAATCTCTACGTATTTGATTATAAAGGAGTTGAAAATGGTGTGCAATATAATCGCAATACCAAGGCCCAGAAAACCAAACACTATTTTAGTCCTACGGCTCTTATAGAAGACAAAGCCAAGGCAAAGGCCTAAAATAGCGGCCAGGACGCTGTGGAGGATTGATGCACCCAGGAATCGCAGGGTCCCGGTTTCAATAATGAACGAAATATCTTGTTGCAAGGCGGGCTGCAACAAGAACATGACGTTTTCAGCAGCAGCGAATCCAATGGCCCCGGTGATCAAATACACAGCGTAGTCAACTGGCTCGTCAAGGTATCGCGACCGAAAGGCGATCACAAATACTACCAAAAATTTTACCAGTTCTTCAGCTGCGGCAAAGATAAACACCCGATGAGTGCCCATGATGCCAAGGTCCTTGACGATACCTTCGAGGGGTAAGACCAAGAATACCGACAAGGCACCAGCAATAAAGGTCAAGATCAAGAGGCCACGTGGTTCAGGGTTAAAACGGTCTTCGCGCAACCAAAAAAACAACCACAGCACGGTTGGCACGATCCCGGTTACGAGGACCACCCAAAGGACGTCGGTTGTTATAAGATTGGCCATAGCGATGTCATCAGTATATCACGTTCGCTTTCTGGTTTTTGCATACTTTGCCAAATTTCTTCGGTGACAAATGGCATGAAGGGGTGAAGGGTTTTAAGCATCGTGAGGAGGGTCTCGTAGAGGAAGCGCCTGCGTGAGGTGATGTCTTCCTGACTACCGGTTTCAAAAATAGTTTTTGATTCTTCGAGGATCTCGTCAGCTAGCGTATGCCAAACGTAGTGGTAGAGTTTTTCAGCTACGAGATAGAGCTTGTGTTCGTTCATCTCTTTGGTTATTTCTTCGATCAGAGCTTTTTGTTGACCGAGCAGTTCCTGATCCCTTGATGAATACATAGGGGCATTATTTATAGCGACCGATTCAGTTTCGGTGATGATAAACCTGGCAATGTTCCATAGTTTATTTGCAAACTTACTGTAGGCTTTTACCTTTTGAAGGTCGAAACTCATATCTTGGCCTGGGGTCACCCCGATAATCAAAGCCATACGGAGGGCGTCTGTCCCGTATTGATCGATAACTTCAAGAGGGTCAATACCATTGTTTAATGATTTGCTGAATTTCCGTCCGTCTTTATCCCTGAGCATTCCATGGATATAGACCGTTTCAAAAGGAATCTCACCTACCAAGAAGGTTGAGAATAAAATCATTCGAGACACCCATAATGGCAGAATTTCGTACCCAGGATTGAGGAGGCTCGTCGGATGATAATCTTCGAGATCTTTGGTTTTTTCAGGCCAACCGAGGGTCGAAAATGACCATAATCCTGATGAGAACCAGGTGTCGAGGGTGTCTTCGTCTTGGATTAAACCATTTTCTTTTGGTTCGATGATGAAGGTCTTTGATCGTACTTCTCCATTTTGGAAATGTTGATGTTCGTCAGCGTAAGTTAGATCTTCAATGCTTTCTTTTCCGTTTAAGACTGAAAAGAAACATGTCGAAAAACCAGTATGTGAGACAAAAAGACTATTTTCTTCTGCTTCATTTTTAATAAATTCTTTTATTCGATTGATTCTTGCAATGAAATCTTTGTGAGATTCACCTTTTTTGAAAACGTTCGGTAACCGTTCGTTTTTAGGTAGTAGAGGAGTTCCCGCGAGGTTACCTTGATCGATTTCATGAAGGTCTTCAAGGATAGCTATTTCACCTTGGTACCCTATCTCTTTTGCAATGATATTTGCAGTCTCTATGGCGCGAGGATAAGGTGAAGTATAAATTTTTGTAATTTCTTCGGATTTTAGTTTTTTTCCTGACTCGCGTGCTTGCTCTCTTCCCAAATCGGTAAGCGGTGAATCCGGTCTTCCAAAAAGTTGAGCGACGTTATCTTCCGATTCGCCATGACGTACAAAATATACAGTTTTTTCTTCAGGTAGATTTAGATTTCCATCCTTGTCGTACCACACTGGCACCTGGTGGCCGAAAAATATCTGCCTCGAGATGTTCCAATCTCGTAAGTTTTCTATCCAGTGTCGATAACTCTTATCAAAACGCTCGGGCATGATGGTCACTTGCCCTGATTCAACCACATGTAGCATTAAATCTTTCAGAGAAACCTTTTGACCTTTTTTAATACCCTTGAGGCTGTCGTGAGGGTAGGAGAAGGTGCTCTGTACGTTAATCCACCACTGCATCTTAGGCAGCGGCTCGATGATACCACCCGTTCGTTCAGCGGTCGCGATGCTTTGTGCTACGTCTTCTTCATCGATGAATAGTTTCTGATCACGAAGCCAGGCAACGACGGCTTCTCGGGCTTTTTCTACTTTCTCACCCTTCACCCCTTCCATACCCACCATCATCTTTCCGTATTCGTTGATAATTTGTTTCAAGGGAAGGTCATGTCTTTGCGCCATGTCCCAATCGGTAAATGAATGCGCTGGGGTAACACCAAGAGCCCCGGTACCGAATTCAGGATCGACGTCTTTGTCACCAATCACTGTCACTGTGACCGATTCACCAGCAAATTCAAATGAATACTCCTTGCCAATGTATGATTTCCACCTTCCATCGGGATGCACGGCGATGGCGGTGTCGCCGAGTTTCGTCTCGGGACGGGTCGAAGCAATCTCGATAGGGCAGTCGTGTGAATATTTAAACGTATACATTGTTGATATTCGATCTTCCCGAACAATTTCATCGTCAGAGATCGTCGTCTGACCTTTTACGTCCCAGTTTACGACTCGCTCTTTTCGGTACACTAAACCAGCCTCATACATTTGTTTAAAGGCTTCAAAGACAGCTTCTTTTCTTTGTTCATCGAGGGTAAAACACAAACGATCCCAATCGAGGGATGCTCCCATTTTTCGCAGTTGCGAAAGAATGGTTGATTGATTGCTTAAAGCAAATTCCTCGATCATGCTGAAAAATTCTTCACGAGAATAATCGTGCCGTGATTTTTTCTCTTTCTTGTAGAGTTCTTTTTCGAATTTAGATTGGGTTGCGATCGCCGCGTGATCAGTACCTGGCATCCACAAGGTTCGTTTTCCTAACATTCGGTGAAAACGTATCATGGCGTCTTGGGTTGCGTCCTCGAATGAATGCCCAAGGTGTAATTGACCGGTCACATTTGGGGGAGGGAGGACGATCGAGAAGGTTTCTGCTTGCGCATCGGTCAAGCCCGCCTTGATCATTTCGTCAGGATTAAAGAACCCAGATTGTTCCCACATCTGGTAGATCTTATCTTCGGTATCCGTAGGGTTATAGGGGCTCAAAAATTTCTCGTTCATGATTTGTATCGTAGCATAGGAGCCTTATTTTTGAAGGAAGAATAATATATTGTAATTTATTTTATTTATGATTTAATTTTAAAAAACACAAAACTGAAAAATAATGAAACCTAACAAGATTATGGAGCAATTTAGTTCTGAAACTACGAATCAAATAAATATTTTTTTCGAAGCCCATAGAAAATATCAGGAGGGTATAGAAAATGCAATAATTCCATTATTATCTATATTAGAAGATCTTCTTCCTAAGGAGATTAAAGAAAAGATACAAAATCATATTGTACTTTGCTATGATTATGAACTTCCTAAGGACGAAGGTAAATGGCATCTAGCAAGCTCAATTGGAAGTTGTTTGTCTTGGGAGGGTTTCTTTCGAAACAGAAGACCCAAGCGTCATTTTCTTTTCCATCCAAAGATCTTTTCTCAAGACGAACTTTATTTAATTAATCGAGCCTGGTCAGGATATATTAAGGTTGATTGGAAGGGTTATATTTCTTTAAATCCTAAGTATTTACCTATGGATCGTTAAAATCGCAAATTACCAACGGCAACCACCTCTTCCTCGGGGGTGGTTTTGTTATTGGCGGACCAGTTCATAAATCCAGCCACCGTGATCATCAAACTATTATCACCGCAGAGCGTTTTCTCGGGCAAATAGAGGGGAATACCACGTTCATCAGCCAGGGTTTGCATAGCAGCCGCGATCCGTCGGTTGGCAGACACTCCACCAGCTACGATCAAACCTTGTGCACCGTAGGTATCGATGGCGGCCGTCGTCTTTGCAACGAGGACCTCGGTTACCGATTGTTCAAATTCAAGGGCAATGTCAGCAATCAGTTGATTGTCGAGATCCTCGCCATGGCGGGCCTTGAGATCTTCGATCAAATACCTCACCGCCGTTTTAAGACCTGAAAAAGAAAACCGAAGGTCACCTGAATGAATCATGGGGCGGGGAAGCGATACCTCGTCGTTTGCTTGTCCTTTCATTGCGGCTTTTGATACCTTGGGCCCGCCGGGATACTCCATACCTAGCATACGGGCAACCTTGTCGAAGGCTTCACCCACCGCGTCATCAATCGTTTCGCCGATAATTTCGTAGTCGCCCCAATCACGGACCAAGACTAATTGGGTATGTCCACCCGACACCAAGAGCGAAATCATCGGGAAAATGAATTCGTTTGCGGGATAGAGGGCTTCATTCTGATTCAGGTAATCATCCTTTACTAGGATCGAGGTTACGTGACCTTCCATGTGGTTTACCGGGACGATGTTGGCATGAGTCAAGATTGACAAAGCCCGTGCAAAATTAACGCCCACCCAGAGGGCCGGTTCAAGACCAGGTCCATTGGTGACCAGAATCACATCGATAGCGGGAATTTTGGCTCGTGAAAAGAGGTCAATCAAAGCCGTCGCCAGTTCAGGTTCACGTTCGAGGATCTCTGCTATGCTATTCTTCACCGTTTGGTCGAGTTCTTTTATCCCTTCAATATAGAGGTCTGATTCTTTGAGCGCAGTTTCAAGTAACGGTACGAGATTTTTTGTATGTTCACGTTTGGCAAGAGCAGGGAAGACACCCCCATAGGGTGCGTGTACGTTGATTTGTGAAATCACCAAATTTGATAGAACCCTGAAGTTCGGGCTATCTGATTTTGCGACCGTATCGTCGGTTATTACGATTGAGAGAGCCGTCTCATCGCAGCTGGTTTCGATACCAAGGATATACATGACTGCACTATACCTCACCGCTATAAAAACTGAAGTTGTGGATAGGCAACAAGAAAAACTTGTTTTTTGTTTGTTTTTTGGTTTAATGTATCTACGTTAACCACGTACCAATAATTACTTATTCTTTATGAAATCTTCACTTTTTTCAAAAATTCTCACGGTTACCGTGCTTACGACGGCTGGTTTTTTGACAGCCTCTACTGCATCGGCCCAATACTACACCGTTGATCCGTCACCGTATACCTACTACAACAATGGCTATTACGGTGGTTCTACCTATGGCATGACCCCCTACTATGGCGGCTATGATCAATCAGCATTGATCGACCTCTTGAATCAATTGATTGCTCAGTTGCAACAGTATCCGGGGTACACGAACTACAGTGGCTACGGATATAATTACAACAATTACTACAGCCCGTACGGTTATGCCCCGACGAGTGGTTATGATTACTATTATAACTACAACAATGGAGACAAGCCCGACGTTACGACCCGCAGCGCTGATAATGTCGATAATAATTCAGCCGAACTGAACGGTGAGGTTGATATGAATGATTTCCACAACGGTATTGTATTCTTTGTGTACGGACAAGATGAAGACATGGTGCGAGATGTTGAAGATGACTACGATACCTATGATGATGTCCGTGACGATCAAGAAGATGATGATTTCGAGACTGAACGTGTTGACTCTGATCTCGATGGATCTGATGATTATGCGGAAGACGTCAACGGACTCCAAGGCAACCGAGACTACTACTTCACCATTTGTGTTGAATATGAAGACAACAGCAATGACGAGCGTCTTGAATGCGGCAGCATCAAGCACTTCGAAACTGACTAACAAAAAACACTTCCGTACGGAGGTGTTTTTATTTTTGGTGTCCTTGGGATTGATTTCTTGGTATACTTTGTCGGTACACACAAGCTTGTATGGTCGCTAAAAAATCTCACAAACGTATATTGATTATTGAAGACGAGCGGCCGATGGCCAAGACCCTCAAAGCCCGCCAAGAGGTTCTTAACCAACAGCGCGATATTGAATACGTCAGAAAAGACGGCACCAGATTTCCCGTCGCCATTTCGGTTTCCCCTATGGCCGTGGGCGGGGAACTGATCGGCGCGGTCGAGGTGTTCCGCGACATCACCAAGGAACAGCAGGTCGACAAAGCCAAGACTGAATTCGTGTCTCTTGCCAGCCACCAGTTGCGAACCCCGCTGACGGCGATCAGTTGGTATACCGAAATGCTTTTGACCGACGATAAAAAAGGTCTGTCAGACACCCAAGAAGATTACCTCAACGAGGTTCGCCTGGCGACCGAACGCATGATCGACCTGGTGAATGCCCTCCTTAATGTGTCGAGGATTGAACTCGGCACCTTTGCCGTTGAACCCGTCGAGCTTGATGTCAAAAAAGTTCTTCAGGACGTTATCAGAGACGTCGGCGTTCTCGCCAAGGATCGCAAGGTGTCGCTTGTCACCGACGATGCGCGGGCTCCTGATCGTTACCTGACCGATCCGAACCTCCTTGGCATGGTGTTCCAAAACCTGATTTCAAATGCGCTTAAATACACCCCCGAAGGTACCGTCACCGTCCGCGTGTATGCTGACGACACCTGGCTGAACATCGAGGTCGAGGACACCGGCTACGGCATCCCCGATGATCAGCGTGATCAGATCTTTACCAAACTCTTCCGTGCCGATAACGTAAAGGCTCAAGACACGACGGGTACCGGTCTCGGCCTCTACATTATCAAGGCCGTGATCGAAGAGGTCGGCGGTTCAATCAGGTTTGAATCAGAGGAAGGGAAGGGGACGACCTTCTTTGTGCGCTTGCCAATTGAGGGCATGCAACCGAAACAAGGATCAAAGCCGCTCGAAAGCTAAAAAACACCTCAAATAGGCGTTTTTTAGCTCCTGTGCACAATATAGGATTCGAACCTATGACCTCTCGCAAGTCAGGCGAGCGCTCTAACCAACTGAGCTAATTGTGCAACGTACCTGATTATAGCGGTTACGTTAATTCAAACAAGGTTTCATAAAAAAGACCTCCAACAACAGGAGGCCTTGTTCATCAATCAATGGCATTTTCATAGCGCCAAACCACAGGGTAAATAATTATCTTGTCTTCTTCTGTTTCTACCAAGAACGTATTAAACATCATATTTTTGTTAAAATATGGGTATACTCCGTCGTAGTAATCCATAAGACTTTGATGATTGTCTTTTCGCCACATTGCAACCAAATTTTTTACATCAGTTGTTTTGACAAAAGGCACCTTCTTTAAATTTTCTATCGACAAGGTGTCCACCCGTGCTTCATACAGAAACATGAGAAGGGCTTTCCCGCATAGGTTAAATTGAATGCCTTCTTCCTTTGGATCCTTAAAGGTTACGATCGATTCATAGGGACATTTTTGGATTTCCTCGTTAAAGTCGAGGTAAATGTCTGCTTTGTTTTCGTATCCTTGTCCGTACGCTTCGCACGCAAGGATAAGTGATAGAAAAACCGCGAGTAATACTATTCTTTTTTTCATGACATGTGTAATTAAAATTCCTTTTTAGTATACCGTAATTTTTGATTATAACAATATTTATGGTTTGGTTTATTATATGAGCAGGTTTTTAAATAGGTAGCAAGATATTAGGCATTAAAATTAATTTTTATGTTAAAATGTGATGTATAAAATTCAACTAATATGAAACTACACGAGCTTATAAAATCAGATAATAAATATGACCTCAATGTATTCTCAAAAGAAGGAATTGATCGCGTTGAATCACAAATCTTTGAAAAGAAGGGAAAATATTATATTCAATGTTTAAAACGTGGTAAGGATATTCAAGTTAAACCTGAAGAGGCGGTTCGTCAGCTTATGCTCGATAAGTTGATTTATGATTATGGGTATACAATAGATCTTCTTGATGTTGAGTATACTGTTAACTTTGGACGTGAGAAAAAATTCGCGGATATTGTTATATACAATAAAACTAATAAGACCAGCATTTATTGTGTTCTTGAAATTAAAAAACATAAAGCAAAAGACGGGAAAGACCAACTCAAGAGCTATACTAATGCAACAGGCGCCCCCCTCGCTGTATGGACCAATGGAAAAGAGATTGATTACTATGAACGACTTGATCCTAATTATTTCGAGCCACTTTCCGATATTCCAAAAGCCTCAGAGACTATTGATGATATAAAGGATGAAAGTTTTACTTATCTTGATTTAATGAAAAAAGATAGACTTTCTGAAGAACGAAAGTCACTCAAATCACTTATTAAAGAAATGGAAGACGAGGTGCTTGCAAATGCAGGTGTTGATGTTTTCGAGGAGGTTTTTAAATTAATTTTCACTAAACTCTATGATGAGATGGAAAGTGCAGATGACCGAATCAGCATTGAAACTCAGTTCAAGATTATTAAAAAACAAAATCTAAAGCTTTCTGATAAAGAAGTTTTAGAACAGATTGATGATGATGATTTCAGAAAATTAGAATTTCGTTCTCGAGGTGACGCATATCGTACAAAAGATGTTATTAATGATCTTTTTAAAAATGCAAAAAATAAATGGCATGGAATATTTGAATCAGGAGAACCACTTCGTATTACCGATGAGAATCATCTTCAAATTTGTGTAGGTTTTTTGCAGAATGTAAAACTTTTTAACTCAAACCTTCAGGTTATAGACGAAGCTTTTGAATACCTCGTAGGGAAATCATCAAAAGGCGAGAAAGGGCAATATTTCACTCCACGAAACGTCATTGATATGTGTGTATATATGATGAACCCACAACCTGATGAATATATGATTGATACTGCGTGCGGTAGTTGTGGCTTTACTGTCCATACTTTGTTTAATGTTTGGGGAAAGTTGCAAAACCAAGGAAAATCAAATTTTCACAATTTTTCAAATCAAAAATTAACTAGTGAACAGAAAGACTATGTAAACAAAGTATTTGGGATTGATTTTGATGAAAAAGTTGTTCGTGTTGCCCGTACACTTAACATGATTGCTGGTGATGGACGAACAAATGTGCTTCATCTTAATACCCTTGATTACACACGTTGGGAAGAAAAGTTGAAAGATAGTTCTTGGATAAAAACTTACCTTGAAGGTTTTTATCGATTGCTTGATCTTGCAAGAGATCGCAAAAATCCAAAAGAATTTAATTTGGATATCGTTATGGCGAATCCACCTTTCGCAGGTGATATCAAGGATGGACGATTGATTTCTAACTATGAAGTTTCATTTAACGAGAAAGGTAAAAAATCAAACAAGGTTTCTCGTGATGTATTGTTTATCGAACGGAACCTGAATTTCTTAAAACCTGGTGGGCGGATGGCGATTGTCTTGCCACAAGGACGATTTAATAATACTTCTGATCAACGAGTACGTGATTTTATTATGGAGCGAGCACGATTGATCGCAGTTGTTGGGTTAGATGGAAATACATTTAAACCGCACACAGGGACTAAAACCTCGGTACTCTTTATTCAAAAATGGGACGAGGACAAAAATTCAAAAACGTATAATCCAAAAATAGAAGACTATGAAATTTTTATGGCCATTTCAGAAAACTCTGGAAAAGATAATTCAGGACAAGAAATTTATGAGGTTGATGAAAATGGTGAACGCAGACTAGATGGTCACAACCATTTAATACAAAATCATGATCTCGATGATATTGCTTTTGAATTTGAGGCATGGGCGAAAGGTCAAAAATTGAGTTTTTGGAAGTAGTTTTATGAAATTTGTAAAGTTTGAAATTGAAAATTTTAAAGGAATAAAAGAGCTATCTCTTGATTTTGCAAAAATTCCTAGCGGAAAAATATTCCCATTAGTGGGCTTAAATGAAAGTGGAAAAACAACCATTCTAGAAGCACTTGATTTATTTCAAAGAGGTCAGAAATCTGGCTTAGAACATAAACTACTTCATAAAGCTCGAGCAGGTTTTTTTAGTGGAAAGGTTGAGGTTCGTGCGGTCTTAGAGCTTGATGAAAATGATCAAAATATTATTGAAAACCTCATAGTAGGGGAAAATTATGAAATTCGAAATAAGGTTGAGAAAGTCACTGTTATTAAAGCGTACAACTTCTCTAATTCTGAGTTTGAAGGCTTTGATACATCTTGGATTTTGCCCTATTTTATAAAAAGAAGGCAGGCAGCAAACTTCATAAAGCTTTTTGACAAAGATCTTGATTTGTGGAGAAAAATAACGGATACAATTGAACAAAGTTTGATCCCAAAAATTCTATATTTCTCAGACTTCTTATTTAAATTTCCTGAACAAATTTACTTAGAAAACATCGATTTACTCGCACTTAGTGATGAGGACAAAAATAATTTAAAAGAATATCGAAAGGTGGTAGATGATGTTTTAAGATCAATCAATCCATCCTACAATCTTTCTGATTTCTTAACGAAGGTTAAGTCGGTAGGTGATCCCGCCAAGCAAAGTGCTGCGGCAAAAATAAAAAATGATATTGCAAAAGAATTAAAACGTCGAATTTTGGAGCCATGGTTAAATATTTTTCCTGGAACAAGAAAAGACATATTGGTTGATATAACTCTTGATGCTACTGGAACATTTATGGAGATAAAAATTGACGACGGCGGAAGTCCATTTCACGTTCACGAAAGAAGTCTAGGATTTCGTTGGTTTTTTGGTTTTATATTGTTTACAGAGTTTAGAAAAGCAAGAGACGGGGAGAGTGGAGAATACCTTTTCTTATTTGATGAGCCAGCTAGTAATCTTCATCAAAGTTCTCAGATAAAACTTCTTTCGATATTTAGGAATTTGGTAGATAGCGCAAAGATTATATATTCAACTCATAGTCATTATCTTTTAAGTATTGATTTTCTTTCTAATGCTTTTGTTGTAAAAGATGAAGGGCGCAACGAAGAGGACATATATAATTACCAACAGGATATAAAAGCCCTACCTTACCGCTCTTTTGTTTCTGATTCCGAAAACGAAGAAACACACATTAAGCCAATTTTGGATATTTTAGAATATGTTGAGAGCCCACTAGCTCCCTCAAATCAAGTTGTTTTTCTTGAAGGTAAGTGGGATTATTACACTTTTAAATGGATTAAATCTAAATTTTTTAAAGAAAAAGACTATGATTTTGTTTTTTATCCTGGGGCTAGTGTTGATAAATATGACAGAATTTTTAGAGAATATCTTGCCAACAATAGAAAATTCATAGCTATTTTTGATGGAGACGAAGCAGGGGAAGAAGCAAAAGCCAGGTACTTAGAAAAGATTAGTGAAGAGTTAACGAATAACTTATTCACACTTGAAGATATTAACTCTAGTTTTTCTGGACTTAAGACAGAGAATCTTTTTCTAAAGAAAAAGACGGACGAGAAGCTTAATATTCAACAGGTTACTTATCCTAAAGACACAACTTATAATAAAACACACTTCAATAAATCGATAGAGAATTTATTTATAAATGATCAAGATTTTCAAATAATGAAGAGTACTCGAAATAATTTTGAAACAGTACTTGATTTTATCCAGCAGAAATTTGATGAATTAAATAATTGATATGTCACAAATTAGTAAAATTAAATATTCTGATATTTTGGAAGCACAACGTTTTGATGCCGAGTATTTTAAGCCCGAATATCTTAAGATGTACAACCTACTTAAAAAGAAAGAACACCTTCTTTTTGAAGATGTTGCTTTTATTACTGACGGTATTCATTCGTCTATTGATTTTGACGATAAAAGCAACATATTGCTCTTTTCTGCAAAAGCACCAAAAGAAAATTTTTTTGATACTTCTGGGTTGGGATTCATTTCTAAAGAGCAACATAATAAAAATCCCAGAACAGCTTTACAGGCCGGTGACGTCATCATTTCGACTGTGGGTACTATTGGTAACTGTGCTACGGTGACCGAGGATTTATTACCAGCCAATTCAGATCGTCATGTCGGAATTATTAGACCAAATAGCATCTCGTCTTATTTTATCTCTACTTTCTTGCTTTCAAAGTACGGGAGAATGCAATCACAAAGAAACACCGTTGGGAATGTACAGCCAAATCTGTATATAAAAGATATGAAAGGTTTCATTATGCCCATGTTTTCAGGTTCGTTTCAAGTAAAGGTTGAAAAGATGGTAAAAAACGCCCATCAAAAAAAAAATCAATCTAAAAAACTCTACCAAGAAGCGGAAGAATTATTACTCTCAGAGCTTGGATTGTTATACTATGCACCAAAACAATCTTTGGCATTTTCTGCTACAAAAAAAGATGTTGCAGAAGCTGAACGTTTTGATGCTGAATATTTTCAACCAAAATATGCAGAAATTATAGAAAAGATAGAAAAATATAAAGGCGGGTACGATACGGTTGCTAATATTTTTTCTCGTAAAAAAGGAGTTGAGGTAGGATCCGAGGCTTATGTTGATAAGGGAAAAGATTTTATTCGCGTATCTGATTTTTCAGAACAAGGAATTGAAAATTCTGGTAAAAAGATTTCAGAAAAAGTTTTTGAAGAGCTGCGTGAAAAACATCAGCCTAAAAAAGGTGAGATTTTGTATACCAAAGATGGAACTATCGGCCGGAGCTATCTTGTTAAGGATGAAATCAATGGAATTTTGAGTGGGGCATTTTTGCGTTTGAATTTAAAAAAAGAATATAAAGATTTTGAAAAAGAGGCCTTGGTTTTAATTTTAAACTCTGTTTTATGCAGATCACAAGTTGATCAATTATCAGGTGGCGCACTAATTGCCCATTTGAAACCATCTGATTTTGAAAGTTTTAGAATCCCACTTCTTTCAAAATCTCTTCAGGAAAAAATTGCAAGAAAAATAACTGAGAGCCATCAGCTTCGTAAAGAAAGTAGAGAGTTACTCGAAAAAGCTAAGCGAATGGTTGAAGAAGAAATTGAAAAATAAATGGGACACGCAGGCGTGGTTGGTTGCAAAGGAAAACGCCCACGTGGCGGACAACGGACGCCTGATAATCGATGATGAAAAGGAACGTTCAATCCTCGAACAAATCGACGGACCGATCACCCGCGTCGAAGGTGACATCTTCAAAGCTACCCCGAAATCATAAACACAAAACGCCACGATGGCGTTTTTTAGGTACGGTATAGTATTTGATAAAATATATTTTTGTGATATGGTAAATGCCAAACTCATACATTCACAAAAACATACTAATCATGATCAAGTATTTACGACACACTGCGATGCGCATGCAGGACGCGCTTTCCGTTTTAAGAAAAATGGAAAAAGAACTCGTATCAAAAGAAACCAAGAAAAACATGCGTCGCATACGCATGACGATATTTGTCGGAACTATCATATTGATGGTTACGCCGTGGGTATTCGGTGAATTGGTCGACAGGGCCATTGCCACCGATACTCCCTGGGTTACCAGTCTGTTAGCCATTGTTATTTCTTTGGTGATCCTGCGTATATGGATCAACCAAAGGACAAACCTCAGGATTGAAAAGAATTATGGGGATACACGAATGAACACCGACCGAATCATAGGTCGTCAATTCGTTAAAAAGAACATTAAACAGTTGCAGACCGAACAAGCCTTGTCCATCGCCAATATTGCGATGGCTCGGGAATACGTCAATAACATTATCGGTGACATTCGAATCGGAATTACCAGGGTTTCCGCTGATCTGGCGGTGGCATACCTTGCCACGATGGTTGGCGCGGTTGCGTTCAAAATGCCGTTAATCGGCGTTACGGCAACCATTGGGTTGATCGTCGCGCTTCTGTTATCGGCGTACC
>JAGQMP010000035.1 GCA_020428585.1 Patescibacteria group bacterium | reverse complement strand
GAATGGCTGCTTCCAAGCCAACATCTTGGTGGTCAAAGAAATCTGTTTATTCAAATTTTAAAAAAGTTAAACGAACCAATTACTCAGATCTTAGCGATTTAAGAAAATTGCTTTTTAAGTTTTGTGATTTTTCTTCTCTTGAAAGTAATCATATAATTCAACAAAACTCCAAGAGGATAGAAGCAAGATATAATCAACCATTGTACATGACCGGATTGAAACCAATAACCTAGTCCTAATACTCCTAACATAATGATATGAGAGTTACGTAGACTTGATTCTGTTTGAAAGAAAGCTGAACTAATCCAGATCGAAATCACCATAATTCCACAGAGTATAAAAAGTAAGAACCAAGGCTCTGAAACCCAAAGTCCAACCCCGTTTTTTATAGAGCCACCATAAAGCAAGAAAGAGATTGAACTTAGAGCAATAAGCCAATTCATAAACTTGTAACTCGCGGCGTCTTTAAACAAGTCCCAACAATTAGTATATCGTTCGTATGTCCTACCTTGAACCAAAAAACCAAAGATAAGAATCAAGGCCCCAAAGATTGCAAAGGGGTAAGAAAAACCCTTACCCTCAGAAACTGATTCAACGTTCCTAACCTTCATATTTTCATCCAAGTATCCCCCTGAAAAGTAAGTTTCGTACAGGTGATTAAACCCTTGGTATCCAGAAAAAAAGCTTTTCTGGTAAGTCCAAATAGTGTCACCCGAGGCTTCTACAATTTTTTTATTCTCAAGACTAGAGAAATTTACCGTGTCGTAGGTTACCGTAATTAAATACGGAATTTCCTTGATAGAGGAAACATAGATGACGTCTCCATTTTTTAATTTCAGATAAATATGTTCAGTCTGACTGAAAGATAGTACGGAAATTAAAAATAAACATAAAAATAAGACTAAATATTTCATTTTCGTAAGTTTTTAATATTTGTTTTGATTATTGCAATTTAAAAACAAAAGTCAATGACTTTTGTTTTAACCTAGAAATTCAAATCAAATAATGAGATGGAATTCGAGGCGACGATAAATATTTTTGTGAGGCGTCCTACACGGACGATGATCAAAAATATTGAGAAGTCAACGAAGAAGTTCGCTCATTATTTGATTTGAAACCACCGTTTCTTGCCTATTTGGATGGTATCGCCCGACGCCAGGGCGTACTGTTCATCCACCTTATTTCCATTTACCTTCACTGCGCCTTCAGACAGTGATCGACGAATCTGGGATTTGCTATCACTGGTGCCGGCGGCCAAGGTTTCAACGATATCTGCCTTTAATTCGATCGTTGGAATGTCGCTTGGCTGATTGTCTTCTTGGACGTCGTTGATCCACGCGGCATGGGCGGCCTCTGCCTCTTTTTCACCATACACACGGGTAACAATGGCGTGGGCGAGGTCAAATTTAATATCCCGCGGATTCTCGCCCGCCTTGATGCGAGTTTCCACCTGATCCAGTGGTAGATCGGTCAAGAGTTCAAACCCGAGCATCATCACATCATCAGACCAGGTCATGACTTTTTTAAACATTTCGTCAGCGGTATCGAGGAGCGAGAGCATGTTCCCCGTCGTCTTACCCATCTTCTCGCCGTTTGAATCAACGAGGAGTTTCATCGGGATCACAAATTTTTCTTTTGGTTTGTCTTGATTTTTCAAAAGGTCGCGACCTACGAGCATATTAAAGGTCTGGTCATTCCCCCCAACCTCACCATCAACCTGCATCGCCACTGAATCATAACCCTGCATCAAGGGATACATAAATTCATGAATATAGATCGGTATCCCGGCATCAAGGCGACGGCGAAAGAGATCACGATCAAGCATCCGCTGTACCGTCACTTGCGAAGAGAGATTAATAACATCCGCAAAATTCATACGATCTAACCATTTACCGTTGTATTTTAATTCGGCCTTGTTTGAGCCTTTGAAATTAAGGAAGAGCGAAGCCTGTTTTTTATAAAGCCGAGCGTTGTTCATGACTTCCC
>JAGQMP010000034.1 GCA_020428585.1 Patescibacteria group bacterium | reverse complement strand
ACTCTCGCCGAATTACAACAGGAACTGAATAAGCTCGAAGCCGACGAACGCGATCAGCAAAAAAGTCGATCGCGCATCGACGGTATGCTTGAATTATTAAAGAAGCAGGCTGAACCCCAAAAAGGGGAAACCCCACGATCGTTTAGTTATGAACGTGTCAGTCGTTTTGTGACGGGGCTGATTTCTAAGATCAAGGCCATAAGCTCGTCTGACATTGATACTATCAAGGCTGAACTTGATACGGTCCGAGCTGATCTTGAAGGATTTTTACAAGTCGATACCGGAAAGCAAGCATCTACCACCGATCAATCTGACCAGGTACAAAGCCTTGAAAAAGAGCGTGATGATATCGACCAAACGATCAATCAGATACTAGAAAACATCACCTCATTACAGGATCGTATTCAAGAACTCGAATTTGTGATTAATCAAAAGCGCAGCAAAGAACGCGAAACTGAACGAACGTACTTTGAATATTTGGCAAGGAAAAAAGAACTTGATGGGAAACGTGAACTGATCGCCACGAGGGATAGTGACCTTGGTATTCGGGTACAGGCTAGAGGTGAAGAAATCGCCGAGGCAAAGGTCCTCCTCGGTCTTTCGGAAATCTCTTACCAACCTTACGAGGGAAAAGATGGCGAGGTTAGCAAAGAAAACCAAGAACAACTACGTCGCGAGATCGAACGTATTAAGATTCGCCTCGAAGATATCGGCGGCGGTTCGGGGGTTGAAATCACGAATGAATACCAGGAAACCCTCGAACGTGATCAATTCTTGGAACGTGAACTTGCTGATATCACCACATCGATTGATTCTTTGAATGAGGTGATTGATGGATTAAAGGAAACCTTGAACGAACGATTTGATGTCGGGGTTCAAAAGATCAACAACGAATTTGATCGTTTCTTTAAATTAATGTTTGGAGGAGGGAAGGCAGAACTTGAATCTGCGGTCGTGGTAAAACGCCGCAGAAAGACTGATGATGAACCTGAGACCGAAGAAGAATCATCAGAAGAACACGGTATCGATATCAAGGTACAGCTACCACGTAAAAAGGTGACTGACCTTGAAATGTTGTCAGGAGGAGAACGATCGCTGACCTCAATCGCTCTGTTATTTGCCTTGTCACAGGTGAACCCGCCACCATTTCTGGTATTGGACGAAACGGACGCCGCACTCGACGAAGCGAACAGTCAAAAGTACGGTGATATGATCGAATCATTGTCGGCCTACTCGCAGCTGGTGGTGGTCACCCACAACCGCGAAACCATGAGCCGCGCGCAGACCTTGTTTGGGGTGACGCTTGGGAAGGGAGATACGTCGACGACGTTGTCATTGCGTCTCGAAGATGCCGCAAAATATGCGAAATAATCTATAGGATCGCGAACTTCTTTGTTGAAATGAGGCCAGATTCGTTCACGGTAGGAAGGACTACCGCTCGCGAATCTGGCCCCACTTCGTCTCGAATTTCATCGATCCTATGGAATATTTATTAAAATGTTGTTCGGTAGAAATTTTTTCTCCCCTTAATGAACCAATCAAAATCAATCTGGTACCAATTCTCATCATCTGGCCATTTTCTCATAAAAGTAAATACACCTTCTGTAGTGTTATATAGTTTTTTTGAAGTAAAGTCTTGATGGTATTCAAAATATTCCACATAACAAAATCCGCCTTTCTCTGAAAATCCCGTACTGATTAAATCGACTTTATTTTGAGATTCTTTTATTTCATCAATCCTTTTTTCTCCAAGTTCTCTACAGTATTCTTTTACGGTAATAATTTCAGAACCAGATAATTTATAAGGTAAATCAGTCTGAATTTCTCGCGTGAAAAACCAAGTTATGAAAACTAGTAAAATTAGAATAATAATTGATTTTGTTTTGTTATTTTTTATCCAATCCATAAATCCATTCTAATAGAATTAAATAAAATAAAAACCTGAAAAAACAGGTTTTTATAAATAGGCTACGTATCGTTTCAAATATTCGAGGATATTTCGGGTGTCTTGTTCCCGAGTATCTGATTGTAAGATAATCACGGCGATGTTTTTGGTTTGATCGTTGGCGAGCTGGATTTGGTAGTACCCGATCGAGGTTTGTCTGGCGGCGTTCGTATAACCCGTCTTCCCACCACGGAATTCAGGAAAGCTCGCGGCACGGTTAATATTCTGCCACAGGTACCCGTCGTTTTCCTTGAACGAGAGGCGTGAGATATCAATGATTTGGGGATACTCATCACGGACGGCACGCATCATGACGAACAAATCTCGAGCCGTTGAATGGTTGTTTTTTGACAATCCCGTCGGGTCTTCATAGGCGGTGTCGTGCATCCCCAGGCGTTCTGCATTGATGTTCATCTCGCGGATAAAGTCGTCCCGATCGCGTTCTCGAGCAATGATTTCAGCCGCATCGTTTGATGACACCAAAAGGAGGGGATAGAGAAGTTCCCGAATGGTCAGAGTATCGCCAATTTTAAATCGAGCTCGATTTCCTTCGACTTGTAGTTTTTCTTCGGTAATGTCGGCCAGCTCATTTGGCCCCAGGGTATCAGCCGCGGTGTAGGCGGTCATATATTTGGTTACGGACGCAATAGGATATTCAGTGAATGGTTTTCGTTCAAAAATCACTTCACCGGTATCGAGGTCACCAACGAGGAAGCTCGACGCATTGATGGCACCTAACTTTTCAAGCCTCTGAAGAAGGTATTTTGAAGACACTTCTTCTTCAGGGGCACGGGCGAATGAAAAGAGATTTCCGATTGAACTGGTTTTGGTCGTTACCTTTTGATTGATAGTTTGGTCCTGACCCGAGGTGTAGAACCCAACCTTAGTTTTTTGTAATCCAAAAGTGATCGAGAATAGGGAAAAGGACCCAATCAAGAGTGATAGGGCCAGGGCGATGTGTGCAATCTTTATAGTGTTGAACCGCTTGGCTTTCATGAATGTTACTATAGCAATATATAATATGTCGTGTCAAGTTTATGATCGGGGTTTTGACCGCCCTCGCCGGTAACCACGCCGTACCTTTGGCTGATGACGTTTGCTTTCTTGAGATACGCCATCAATGACGAGTACATAATCGATCAGTTTACGCTCGGTATCGACGGTTTTGATCTTGATGTCAATAGAATCGCCGATCTTGAATACTTTCCCAGTACTCGTTCCTTTGATGATGCCGGCTTTTTCATGATATTCCCAACGATCATCACCAAGGTCAGGGAGGCGAATCATACCCTCTGACATTGACGTTGCTTCGGCGACAAAGACGCCAAATTTACCAGCACCCGTAACGACTCCCTTAAAGACTTCGTTAGGATCTTTGGTCGCCATATATTCAACCTGTTTCACTTTGATCGAATTTCGCTCGGCAGTGACCGCACGTTGTTCTTGTTCGGAACTGTGACCTGCCATTTTTTCAAACCAAGCTTGGTCGTATTCTGATTCGGTATTGCCAAGTCGGTGAGCTAATAATCGGTGCGCCAAGACGTCGGGGTAGCGCCTGATGGGTGAGGTAAAGTGACTGTAATGCGCAAAGGCGAGGCCAAAGTGCCCGATGTTATGGGTGGTGTAAATCGCCTTTTGCATGGACCTGACAATGACGGTTTGCAAGGTTTCGTAGGCGGGGGTTCCTTCAGCCTCGGCAATAATACGCTGCAATTCTTTTACCGGAATGATGTCGTCTTCGATTTCGGTCTGGTAACCAAGGAGGTCGAGGAAGGCCTTTAATTTCTCCATCTTTTCTCGTTCAGGCCTGGCGTGAACTCGATAGATAAAGAAATCAGCATTCTCCATATACGTTGCCACGCGATTGTTCGCCAATAGCATGAACTCCTCGATTAATTTATTAGTATCAATGCGTTCTTTTACTTTCACGCTGACAGGTTTACCTTCTTCATCGAGGATAAACGACACCTCGGTCGTCTCGAAATTGAGCGCACCTTTATCATAGCGTTGTTGTTCGTAGATTTTGGCGATGCGGTTAAATTCGGAAAGTTCATCGTGATAGAGACCAGCCCCAGCGTCGAGGATGGCCTGAGCTTCTTCGTAGGTGAATCGTTTATCAGATTCGATGATGGTTCGTCCGAACCATTCATCTACGACTTTGCCCGTTTTGGGTTCAATTTCAAAGATCGCTGAAAACGCGAGTTTTTCTTCGTTGGGGCGAAGGGAACATAATCCGTTCGATAATCCTTCGGGAAGCATCGGGATCGTTCGATCAACCAGATAGACTGATGTCGTCCGTTTTTGCGCCTCACGATCGAGGGCTGAACCGGGGGTGACGTAATGAGCGACGTCAGCAATATGAATACCGATTTCGTAATTTCCGTTTGCTAATTGTTGGAACGACAGTGCGTCGTC
>JAGQMP010000033.1:14952-15818 GCA_020428585.1 Patescibacteria group bacterium | reverse complement strand
ACCTGTGTTTTCTCGCTAGGGCGGTGTTTCTATTCCCGACGAGATACACAACTCATCACTATGACTACGATCGAAGAAAAACGACACTCTCTTGCACACCTTTTGGCCGCAGCAGTTTTAAAACATTACCCTGATGCGAAACTGACCCTCGGGCCAGCCATCGAGAATGGGTTCTATTACGACATCGCCTTTACTGAAGCTGTCGGGGACAAAGACCTAAAACAGATTGAAAAAACCATGAAGAAATTGTCCAACACCTGGACCACCTTTGATGGTAAAGAAATATCGGCAGATGAAGCACGAAAAATCTTTGAAGGAAATCCCTACAAACTAGAACTGATCGATGAAATTGAAGAACGAAATAGGCGCCTGCCTGCCGATAGGCAGGAACCAATTACCCTCTACACCTCGGGTGATTTTACCGACCTCTGTCGTGGTGGGCACGTTGAACATTTCAAAGATATCGCCATGGACGCCTTTACCCTGGACCGAGTTGCCGGTGCCTACTGGCGCGGGGACGAACATAACGACATGCTGACCCGTATCTATGGCCTCGCTTTTGATACCAAGGCAGAATTAGACGAATACCTCGCCCAACGTGAAGCCGCCAAAGAACGCGATCACCGGAAAATCGGAAAGGAATTAGGGTTGTTTACTTTTTCAGAAAAGGTAGGTCCAGGCCTTCCCCTCTTTACTCCAAAGGGTACCAAGGTCAGGAATCTGGTTGTTGAAAAAATTCGATCAATCCAAGAACGATTCGGTTACGAAGACGTGTGCATTCCCCACATCACCAAAGCCGACCTGTACCAAACCTCGGGTCACTGGGACAAATACAAAGATGATTTGTTCTATGTAAAAGGTAAATC
>JAGQMP010000033.1:0-14795 GCA_020428585.1 Patescibacteria group bacterium | reverse complement strand
CGCGTTCGTTCAATCACCCAGGATGATGGGCACATTTTCTGTACCCCTGATCAGATCGAGGAAGAAGTCGCTAACATCGTCACCATCATTCGTGAATTCTATACCGCGATGGATATGTGGAACGAAGATACCTATTGGGTATCGTTGTCCGTTCGTGATCCACACAACCCTGATAAATACATCGGGGATGATGCACTGTGGGATCGCGCCGAAGCCATCCTCGAAAAGATTGCCAAAGAAAACGGGTTAAATTATCGCCGTGTTGAAGGCGAAGCCGCCTTCTATGGACCGAAATTGGATTTTCAATTCAAAGACGCCATTGGACGCGAGTGGCAGCTCGGAACCGCACAGCTTGATTTCGTGCAGCCAGCTCGATTTGGACTCGAATACACCGACGATGCTGGTACCAAACAAATGCCGGTGATGATTCACCGTGCCATTGCGGGATCCTTGGAACGATTCATGTCCCTCGCCCTTGAACACTTTGCAGGATACTTTCCCTTGTGGCTGGCACCAACCCAGGTTGCGGTGATCCCAGTCAAACCTGATCTTCACGGTGATTATGCCAGCGAGGTAGCAAAAGAATTACAAAACGTCGGCCTTCGCATCGCATTATGGGATGATGAAAAAGAAGGCTTTGGTAAAAAAGTCCGCCGCGCCAAGACTGACAAGCTACCCTACTGGATTATCGTTGGTGGCGAGGAAGCTGAATCAGAGACCATCACCGTTGAATCAAAAAGTGATCAACAAAAGGGTGTGTCCGTAGTAAATTTCCTACAATCGATTCAAGGAACAATCAAATAAAAACCTACGCGTACGTAGGTTTTTTTATTATTAGCGTTTTAAGAAATTATAATTTTGCCAGTACCAACTCACAAACCAAGGCTTCGCTTTACTTAAATCAGCAAGAAAATAGAGATAGTCTCCACGTGAAGGATTTTTTGACTTCATAATATTAAGGTAGCGATCTAAGAAATTTCGAATTCTTTTAGTTGTATCGACGAGATTTTTATCAGATGATATGAATCCCAGATACTGTTGGTATATCTCTGTTGATTGAGAGAGTTTCGTTCCTAAAACATTCACCGGTAAAAATTTAATTGTCCTAAACATCGAGGATAGAAATTCAACATCATTCAAGCCTCCTGAACCAAAATCTATATGCTTTGTAGTTTTTAACGCCTTGGCAGAAAGATATCCAAAAGGATCTGGGCCTTCTACCTTAATAATTTCTAAAAGCTCAGGGTTACCTGAAATGTATCGGCTTTTCTCTAAACTTATCATGAGAGCGTGAGGCATAGAAATTCCAGGCACCATACCTGGATCAGGTATACCAACCCAATCAATGTGGATATGGTTTGGCAATGTTTTCTGAAATTTTTGAAGTTCTCCTAAAAAAGAAACATTTCGATAAAGAAAAAAGATATCAATATCACTCAACCTAGAGAAAGTCCCTGTTCCGTGAGATCCAAAATACATGGCTAAAGATATATCTTTCGATTCAGATAAAAATAGATTAATCATTGAAACGGTTTCAATTATTTCCGAATTTGTCGGAATATTAAATGATCGAGGGTGTATAAGTTCCATAATGTAAATATAAATTTTTAGTTTTTTATATTGAATCATAGATAAATATAAAAGCAATATTTATCCTCGACAGAGTATTTTTTGTTATAATGTCTACATTAGGAAGCTTAACTATTCCCTATCATGAACAACCACGACTTTAACGTTATTAACCAATTGACCCAAGAACAGAAATCGCTGTGGCGGATTGAAAACCACTATATCAAAGAAGCTCGTGACGATGCCGAACGCGCACACTGGGAAACCATCCGTGATCACAAGAAAGAAACCATTGCAAAGCTCCTCGAAATGGCGAAACAGTGCCTGTAAAAAACCACCCTTAAAGGCGGTTTTTAAAAAGATAATTTAAGCTGTTCTTTTCTCTTATCTTCGATGATTGAGATGAATAACTTTTGTCCTGAGAATAAAGAAAAGAGTTTCCTAAATTGTTCTCTGACAAACTTTTTCCAGTGTTTTATTTTTCTCCTCACTCTAAGATCAGTTTTTCTTAACATCTCATAGAAAATAGATAATGATTCTAGAGTTGTTTCTAACTTCAATTTAAAAAGTTCTTCAAATTTCTCTGCATTTGTTTGAGATATCATGGCTATAAATTTTAATCGTCAGTATTTAAATGTATTAAAACATATTTTTTATAAAAAACAAAGTGTAAGGCAAATTTAGCAAAGAAAATGGAATGAAATCTAGAATTATTAAAATAGATATCTAAAATTGAATGAAATTCAAGGCAAAAAGCACGCGAGTGCCAGAGCGGTATGTGGTTATAACGTGATGGCACGAGCGTGCTTTTTAACGCAGAAGTTCGTCTATTTTAGATATCTATCTCGGCTAATTTAGCGTTATTCTGAATAAACACCTTTCGTGGCTCAACATCAGACCCCATCAAAGTATCAAAGATCGCGTCGGCCTCAATCGCATCATCGATCGTAACCTGTTTCAAGGTACGGGTTTCTGGGTTCATAGTCGTCTCCCATAATTCCTCGGCATTCATTTCTCCCAATCCCTTGTAACGCTGCACCTGAATGCGGCCGGATGATTTAGCTTTCTTGTCGGTGGTCTCTTCTTCGTTCTCTTCCCCTTCTTCCTCATCATTAGTTTCCTCAACCTCAGCAATCGTAGCACCGAGATCCTTCATAACAGCATCACGTTCCTCGTCAGAGAATGCGTAATGGAGGGCCTTCCCTTTCTTGATCTTGTAGAGCGGTGGTTGGGCGACGTAAATGTATCCCGCATCAATAAAGTCACGGAAATATCGATAGAAAAAGGTCATCAACAGCGTCCTGATGTGCGCACCGTCGACGTCCGCGTCGGTCGCGATGACGATTTTCTTGTAGCGAATCTTTTCAATATCAAAGGTCTCACCAATTGAGGTGCCGAACGCAATCACCATTGATTTGATCTCGTTATTTCCGAGCATCTTGTCGAGGCGAACGCGTTCAACGTTCAAAGGTTTACCTCGCAGCGGCAAAATCGCCTGGGTTTTTCGATCGCGACCCTGTTTAGCGGTTCCACCTGCCGAGTCTCCCTCGACGATAAAGATTTCTGCGTCTTCAGCGTTCTTGGTCTGGCAGTCGGTCAATTTACCCGGGAGGGTGAATCCTTCAAGCGCACCTTTTCGCAAGATTGAATCTTTGGCGGCTTTGGCGGCTTTGCGGGCCTTCATGGCGAGGGCCGCCTTTCTGATGATGGCCTTGGCGTCGTCAGGGTTTTCTTCGAGGTAACTCGAAAGAGCATCACCAAACAAGGATTCGACGGCTCCACGAGCTTCGGGCGAGCCGAGTTTATCCTTGGTCTGACCTTCGAACTGAATCTCTTTCATTTTGACCGAGATCACTGCGGTCAAACCTTCAAGAACGTCATCACCTGAAAGTGTCCCGTCTTTTTCTGACAAGATTTTATTGTTCTTGTTGTAATTGTTGATCAATCTGGTTAAGGCTGTCTTGAACCCAGTAACGTGCATTCCTCCACCGGGGGTCGAGATGTTGTTTGCAAATGGAACAATGCGCGGCGAGATATCGTCAACATATTGAAATGCGACTTCTACCTGAATTTCGTCTTCGGTTTCTTTTTCAAAGTGAAAGATACCTTTGTGAACTGGTTTTTGGTGAGCGTTCAAATAGCGCACCATCGATACGATACCGCCTTCGAAATAGAAGGTCATTGATGGTACCTGGAGGTTCAAATCTTCGACGTAGTAAGTATCTTCGTCAACCGTGCCTTGATAAGCACGCGCATCAATCAATGATACCCGTAGATTTTTTACCAGGTAGGCCTGTTCCCGATAATGCTTTACGATTCGTTCCCAGCTAAAGGTCACGTCCGAGAAAATCGAAGTATCAGGAGTAAACGTGATAACGGTTCCTCGACGATCGCTTTTTCCGACTTTCTTTACCTTGGCTTTTGGTTTACCGATTTCGTAGTCTTGGACATAGCGATCACCATCACGATGTACCTCGGCCCGAGTATACGTCGAAAGCGCGTTTACCACGGACGCACCCACTCCGTGCAAACCTCCCGAGAATTTATAACTTTCGTTATCAAATTTTCCTCCGGCGTGGAGGGTGGTCATAATCACCTCGAGCGCTGATTGTCCTGTTTTAGGATGTTTGTCGACAGGAATACCGCGGCCATTATCAGCCACACGGACGCTACCGTCTGGCAAGAGCGCGATTTCAATATGATCACAGTGACCTGCCATTGCCTCGTCGCGTGAGTTATCAAAGATCTCGCGAATCAAGTGATGAAGACCGTCAGGACCCGTCGATCCAATGTACATACCCGGTCGTTTTCGTACCGGTTCAAGGCCCTCAAGGACGGCAATATCAGAGGCGCTGTAGCCTTTTTCTTTGCTTGGTTTTTCTGCCTTCTTTTTGATTGCTGTGGGGGCCTTTTTAGGGGCGGTTTTCTTAGTTTCTTTGGCCATATTTCTGTCTAAAATGTATAGACCTATTGTACCAGAAAACCCTTATTTTTTAAAGGGAATTTGCCTAAAATCGTGCTATGATGACTACATGAAGGTGAACATCGAGTCAAGCTGGAAAAGGGCCTTAAAAGGCTACTTTTCTACCCCTAATTTTGCTAATCTAACAGACTTCGTTAGGTCAGAATATCAAGACCCCAAAAAGACCATATACCCACAGCCAAGGGACCTCTTTAACGCGTTTAACCAGACGCCCTTTGATCAAGTGTCAGTGGTAATTTTAGGACAAGATCCCTATCACAATCCCGGGCAGGCGCATGGATTGTGTTTTTCAGTGCGTGGTGGGGTGACGCCTCCTCCGTCATTGAAAAACGTGTACAAAGAAATTGCGGCTGATATCGGTATTCAGAAAGACACCGCGAATGGTGATCTGACTGATTGGGCAAGCCAAGGGGTTCTGTTATTGAATGCAGTTCTATCGGTAGAAAAAAATAAACCCGCCAGTCACGCTGGGCGCGGATGGGAAGATTTTACCGATAAGGTGATTAAAAAATTATCTGATGAAAAAGAACACCTGGTGTTCATGTTATGGGGTAACTATGCCAAGAAAAAAGGCGAGGTTATCGACCGGTCAAAGCACCTCGTCCTTGAAGCCGCGCACCCCTCGCCTTTTTCAGCCAATAATGGATTTTTGGGTTGCCGACATTTTTCCAAGGCAAACGCATATCTGAAGGAACATGGTAAAGAACAGATTGATTGGTAGGTCCTTAGGTTTGATCTATTTTCCTTACGAGAGTATCTAATGTTTTAGTAAGGTACTCATCAGTTATCTGGCGGCGCAGCGCATCGGAGAAACGTAGGGTCGAATTCATTGCCCCTTGGTATTCTTTTTTCTCGAGATCAGAGATTTCTATCTCGAGATTAAGAATAATATCTTCAATTTCAGGCATAATACGATCCACCTCATCAATAGTTCTTATATCTTGGTAAAGATGTCTTGCGTACTGATTAATAGCCATCTCACGAGACATGGACATATCAATTCCTGGACTGATGGCATCTTCGACGATCTTATTAGATGTAATCCGAGCTTTTTCTAACTTTTGATGTATTCGTTGAAACTCACCTAGTGAGACGTTATATTTTTCCAGAAGATCTTTTTTTTCGTTTTCAAAAGATAACATTTTATCTTGCTCACGCAGCGGTTTGATTTTTTGTTCAAGGTCTTGGATCTGATCCTCCAAGTTCTCCATTTCTTCATAGATTAAAATTCCCTCTTTTTTCAAAACCTCTTTAAATTTTGACTCAAATTTCACACCTAATAACTCGGCATGATCTTGGAGTTCTTGTGTTGTTTTATTTTTAGAATCAATATCTCTTGAATTTGAAAAGATAAAAATATACTTATCTCTTTGAGAAAAAGAATACTGGGAGCGAAGTTCATCAATCTCTTTTTTTAAATTATCTCTTTTTTCAAATAGTGATGACAATTCTGTCTCTAATTGAGTGATGTCGGTTGTTTCTTTTTCCTCGTTAGTATTTTCGATGGTTGTATTTTTTTCTTGCTCAGATAATGACTCCATAATATTTAAATTATAACAGCAATCTTTATTCAAACAAATCAACGATATCTCCCAACTATCTTTTCTTTATTTTCCATTGCAAAAACTTCTTTCTCTTTGATTCTTCCATCCGTTCAATGGCATAACGCAGGGTTGTTCGAGGTATGCGGTCGTAGTGTTTTTTGATGAAACGTTCAACAGCAGGGGCATCCTGTTTCCAGGCTTCGCGCAGCATCCATCCAACAGCCTTGTGTGTAAGGTCTTCGGTATCATCGAATAGTTTTTCAGACAGATTGAGGATTTCTTTAATCTTACCAGCGCGATTCAAGGTCAAGGTCGCAACGATTGCAATACGACGCTGCCACATATCTTTTGAAACGACGAGTTTGTCTAATATCGGACGCTCCTTTGGGTTATCTAATACATACTGACCGATAATATATGGTGCCGAGACGTCAACAAGATCCCAATTATTGATTTGGTTTTTATGTTTGAGATAGAATTCAACAACAGCCTTCCGATCTTGTTTGCTTCCCTCTTTATAACGATTCACGAGAATGATTAGTGCACACGCCCGATCTTCGTGAATATTTGAGTACAGTGTTTCTTTGATCAGTTCATAAGTCACATCTGAAAAATTAGCGGCAACCATGCGCAGGTCCGGCATCGAAACACCAATAAAGGTATCGTGTGCAGAATATTCACCCTCACCCATTTTGAAAAATCGTTCATTCGCAGCTTTACGATTCTTTGAGGCGTGTTTTCTGAGGGCTTGTTGAATAGAATTCATGGTGTTTATTGTAGTATTCAGTGAATTAAAAATTCATTACATATTCTTATTTTATATATCTTGGAAATACTCTCTTAAACTTTTCACCTGTTATCTTCATCCATTCAAAAATATCCTCCCACGAACTTTCATCCTCGAAATCACCTATGATCGAAGTTTTAATTCGACTTGCTTTCTTTTCGGATAATTCCATCCACTCAAGACCCATATCTAATTCAGCTTCAATTTCTTGTTTTTGTTCAAAAAACTTTTGATACAAGTCCTTGTTGTTTGGGATATAAATTTCACAACCATATAGATTTTCACGTGAATTTATTGTAAGTGATATATGACAATCACTATTACCAATAGAGATTATTGTCCAATGTTGAGGATAGCTTTTTTGAAATCGTAATGTTGTATTATTTTGTTTGGCAAAATCTTTAAATAAATTCCAAAATTCAAGTTGTTTAATTTTAGTATCAGTAAATTCACTGCTTCCTGTCGAACTTTTCACAGTTTTTACCCAGTCATTAGGACGCGAGATAATCTCAAATTTTGGGGCGGGTAGTGAAGTGCCAATTTGCCAAAGTTCAATCTTCAATAAATAGAAACCAATATTTTCATTTGTATTTTCATTTAGCCAATCAATTGCTTGCCTATGTTCCTCACGCGCATTTTTAACAACCCATATAATAACTTGTGCATCATATCCTGAGGCATAAGTAAGAATTTTACCAAGGTGATCATGGTCGGTATTTTCAAGTTGATTTTCAATGATGATTTTATTCCCCGTGTTTGCCTCCTCTGCTAGAATATCAACGTTAAAACTACCAACCTTAGCTTCTGTTTGAATAAGTGAGATATCAAACCCAATCTCATCACCAAGGAGATTTAAATTTTCTTCTTGTGCCATCCAATTTGTAAAATCATGAGCTTCATGTTTCCATCCTGCTCGGAGTTCTACTTTTTTAAGTTTATCTAACATAACTTAAGTATAACAAAAAATCACTTTTTACTTTTGAGGTATGCGTTCCAGTAATTACGTTTATACGATTGTGACCCCCACCGTTGATACCCTGTCTTTCGTTCCATCCGAACGACCTCGAGGTACTGCTCATACAAAACTTTGAAATCAGGACCTGAAAAAATCCTCTCGGTCACGCCAAGTTGCGGGTGGTGGTAGGTGTCATATTCACCACCGGGAAATTCTTTGACCATGTTCTGGGCGTTTTTGTCGCCCTCTTTGGCAAGCGTGCGAACATACATGTAGCCATCTGGTTTTAACACTCGCGCACATTCAGATAGATATACCTGGCGTTCTTTTTCATTCAAAGCGTTTGACGAAGTAACGTCGAGAATCAGATCAACCGAATCATCCTCAAGGGGAAAGGGTTTAGCAATGTTTCGTTCTTGAAACGTGACGTTTTCATGTCGGTGAAATTTTATCGCCTTGGCAATGGCGTCAGATGAAAAATCCCAACCCATGACCTCTATACCGTAGTGATCGGCCAAATAGTAGCTGTTCCTCCCTACCCCACAGCCAAGGTCAAGCGCTGTGAGTCCTGCTGATAAATCAAGATGTTTATTCTTTTTGATCCATTTAATAAACCTCAAAAAATCCTTCTGGGGTTTGTGTGATTGGGTGATCAACTGAGGTTTTTGGTATTCATCATTCCACGATGACTGGTTTGACATGCCCTAACTATAGCAGATCGTAAAAACGTGTATAATCGGCGCATGGATACCCTCAAAATGTATATCAGCCGCTATCGCGGCCTGCTTGCTCTGTCGCTCTTGTTTGCGGCGATCAATCAAATCTTTTCTTTGCTAAACCCACAGGTCTTCCGTATCGTCATTGATCAATACGCGTCGAATGCGACAGATTTTACCCACGACGAATTCTTGCGAGGAGTGGGGCTCATGCTTCTCCTGTATGTGGGAGTCGCCTTGATTTCTCGTATTGGAAAAGCCTTTCAAGATTACTACGTGAACGTCGTATCAGAGCGCATCGGTACCAAAATGTACAACGATGCGGTGTCACACGTCTTTGCCCTACCCTTCTCGGCTTTTGAAGATCAACAATCAGGATCAATCTTGCAAAAGCTACAACGCGCCCGAGACCATGCAAAGAAACTGGTCATCGACGCAGTAAATATTGGATTCTTTTCATTGATCGGTATGTTGTTTGCGATTACCTATGCCTTTACCGTCCATTGGTGGATTGGGTTGGTGTTTGTATTATCGATTCCTCTCGTTGGTGGCATTGTTTATTTCACCGGTCGCAGTATCAAGGAAGCTCAGAAAAGCATCGTCAGTCGCAGCGCAGATCTCGCTGCATCAACAACTGAAACCTTACAAAACGTAGGTCTCGTGAAATCACTTGGTCTTGAAGACCAGGAAATCAATCGATTAAATGATGTGCACGAAGAGATTCTCGAACTTGAATTGAAAAAGGTTGTGATCCTGCGTCGCTTGTCATTTATACAAGGAACCCTCGTGAACGCCGTCAGTACCTTGATTGTGTTTGTATCGATGATTTTGATCTTCAAGGGTGATGTTTCATTAGGTCAATTCCTCGCGCTGTGGTTCTATGGATTCTTTGTCTTTGGGCCCTTGGGGATGTTTGCCGATCTCGTGCGCAGCTACCAAGAAGCCCGCGCCAGTGTGACGGAACTCGAAAAGGTCCTTGCTCTTGAGCCGGCCGATGAAAAGATTACTGGGCAAACATTATCAGGTGATCTTGATGAAATATCGTTTGATCAGGTATCGTTTAGTTATGGTGAGGCCGAGGGATCTTCATTATCAGATATTTCTCTGACGATTAGATCAGGGGAAACGATTGCCCTCGTGGGGCCGAGCGGTTCAGGAAAATCAACCTTTGTGAAGCTCCTCCTTGGTCTCTATCAACCAACCAAAGGAACACTCAGTTACAACGGGACCGCGTCAATCGATCTTGACCTCACCAGTCTGAGGAATCGCGTTGGTTATGTACCTCAGGAAAGCCAAGTCTTTGCAGGGACGATTGCTGAAAACCTGCGCTTTGTCAGACCAAATGCTAGTGACGAGCAGTGTTTACGAGCACTCTCTCAAGCCAAGGCTGATAGTATTATTGGACGCTCTGCTCTTGGGCTTGATACCATCATTGGCGAGAACGGGATCAAATTATCAGGCGGCGAACGTCAACGCATTGCGATCGCGCGTGCCCTTTTGAGAGAGCCAGATCTCCTCGTGTTTGACGAGGCAACGTCCAGCCTCGATTCATTAACTGAACGCGAAATCACCGATACTATTGCCGAAATCAAGAAAACCCATCCCAACCTCACGATGGTAATCATCGCCCATCGTCTCTCGACTATCGCTCATGCTGATACCATCTATGTAATGAAACGTGGTGAGATAATTGAATCAGGCACCCACGAATCATTGATCAAATGTCAAGGATTGTACTATTCACTATGGAATCAGCAACAATAAAAACACCGACTTGGTGTTTTTATTATATCGCTATGGTGCACACACGACGACGACCTCGTTGTCAGTATAGGTAAAGAAATCTCCATCAGGGCCACCGGTAGTAACCCCAACGACTTCGCCACTATTACCACCACATTTTTCACTAGGAATTTCATTCGCGCCACTTCCACAATGAACATCATAATCAAACAGATAATAATTACCCCAGGGGTCAGTCAATGCTGCCTCTGAAACATAAGGACCAGCCCACGATGATGGATAGGTGTAGGTAGCGCCCGACGGATAGAGCCGCGCCGTGTTACAGATCAATCCAGCACCACAATCAGGGCTTGCTGGATTAGTACTATATTCGTCATTAGCAGCACAAGTACCTACTGGTTGCCCGCCGGGCATGACATTAGTATCGAGCTCAAGAGCAAAGAAGGCATCACGCAAGGTTGATAACTCAGTCAAAGCATTCGCACGCTGGGCTCGATCCCTCGCTTCGTTTAATGACGTCACAATAATCGTCGCTAGTGTGCCAATAATCGAAACAACAACCATAAGTTCAATAAGCGTAAAACCCCTATCGTGGGCAGATGTCTTCATACGATTACCATTATACAAGAGTGCTGAAGACATCACCACAAAGCAGGATTGACCGCCAACGGTGCAAATCGGTATACTTTCCTCAGTACATACAGACAAGCTTTTATTCATTAAGCACACCATCATGTACACTATTAAAAACGTCATCATCATTGAGGACGATACTCCTCTCACCAATGCCCTTCGTGAAAAGCTCGAAGGAGCCGGCCTTCAGGTGACGATTGCGCAAGACGGGGTGACCGCCATTACCAAGGTTCATGAAGTCAATCCTGATGTAGTAATTTTGGATATCGTGTTACCTCAGGTAGATGGTAAAGAGGTATTAAAAAATATTAGAAATCACGAAGATACCAAAGATCTACCCGTATTCGTCCTCACCAATGTCGCCGATACCGAAAGCATTTGCGAAGTATCAGAAGATGGAAAGACTTCATATTTTTTGAAAGTAAACACTCCTCTTGAAGAAATCGTAAAACGCGTCCAAGCTCTTTTACAAGTCGCACCATCAAAAAACTGAGGATGAACCTCAGTTTTTTGATTTATCCCTGTGGGACATCCTCTGGTCGCTGGTGCATACCAAGCATGTTTCCTTCAGTATCATTGAAACAGGCGATCCACCCCATACCCGGCGCGATCTCGGTCTTTGGCATACATACCTGACCACCATTTTTCACGACTGCCTTGAGAGCCGCGTCAATGTCTTCTACGTTGAGGTAGCTCATCATCGGTTGTCCGGGTTGCATACGCTTCATGAGCCCTCCATTAATCTCGCCAGGTTTAGTTGGCATGTGATCTTCACCCATCGGGGTGGTGATCACACCATAATAAGGTTCTCCGCCAGTCGAGCTGCCTTCGGGCATTGGAAACTCACTAAAGGTCCAGCCAAATGATTTTTGATAAAACTCTTTGGCGCGTACAACATCATCCGCCGGGATTTCAAAGTGCACGATAGCATTGTTGGTCATATTGTTCATAAAAGAAAATTCTAAATTAAACTAACGAACTTATTGTAACATACCAAGCAACTCTATTAACGACCATTTTTTACCCTATGCGGACAGCCAGCCCAACAACAGGGACGCCGCTTCCCTTCGGTAAGTTCTTCAATGGTGCGCTTGATTCTACGAGTTCTTGTCTCGGGTAATTTGGCACTGGTAATCCAGCAAATAAATTCGTTCCGGCCTAAGGGCGTGAGATCATTCCATAAATCAAGGTACTGAACAGTTTGTGTGAGGGCTACAGCAAGATCAGAAGGAAGAGAATGTACCGTTCCCTTTTTCAATCCTTGCATCATGATTCAATAATCAGATCACAATCAAAGCCTTGAATGTTATTCGCTGCTGACGTTTGTACCGCATAGTCGTCAACGCTACAGTTAATCTGGCTGACGTAGATACTACCATTTGTTGCCAAAGAGAGATCACCAAGAATAACAAACAAGCGCGCCGAATCTTCGCTACTCATGAAAAATTCCATATCCGTACCAGGATAGACGACGGTACAATCCACGATACTGTCACTGTTCACAACTCGAGTACAAGTGAGTTTGTCAGCAATGACGAAATATCGGGACGCGGGCAGGTCATTTGGTGCCCCATAAAAGTCTTGGGAGATCGCTCGTTTTTCCTCCTCGGTAGTGAGCGGAGAATATTTAGCCAATGTCATTGATACAAAACCAGCATCCAAACCACCAAGGTAATAATTATCTGATACTAGTTCTTGGTTGGTTGGCTCATCATTAGATGTTTCTTTTATTGCTACTTCTTCGGTGCTTTGCTCTATAATCGCGGATTCCAAAGGTTCAAGGGTATCTTTTTTGCTATAGCTAACAAACAAAACCACTAGTCCAATACCGATAATTAACAAAAAGAGTTTTTTCATATAACACTATTATAATCCTCCCTTCATCAAATAAAAAATAAAAGCGATTTATCGCTTTAAATACTTACCAGCGAGACTCAACGCAAAGGAAGGCAGAATAACAAACACCGTCGCAAAGAGCAGCCTGATTAATACTTGATCAAGGACGGTGTCGGACGTATCTGATCCAGAAGCGGTCAATACAATAGCCATACCAATAAGGCCAAAAGTAATCGATGAGTAGATAAAGATTCGGGTGGCGATTTTTTGCATGAACCTTATTATATCAAATTCGTAAAAGATATCTTTTTTGTAAAAAGAGAACCTGTTATATAACAGGTTCCTCTATTAACTGCCAAGCGGCAACAGCTGCTTGTGTTTTGTTTCCTTGTTTAGTCTTCCATTCAAGACCTTCAGACATGAACTCACGAGAATCATCCACGATTGCATTTAACAATTCTCCTGACACCGTGATAATGTTGTATTTTTTGCCTCCATATAGTTTCGGAAATCCTACCTGAAACGGAAACCCATCTACACGCTTTTTAGGATTTTTATCTATGAAATCAAAAATGCTTTGATATCCAGGGCTTTCTTTTGAATTGACTGTTTTATCCATTGCAAAAATATTTTTAGTAAATTATGAGTTATTTAGATAAAGAATATCATTTATAATATCTTAGTCAATATTTTCTTCTTTTGTGATATCTAGCATTACCTCTCTACTATTCTTCGCAGCTTATCAATCACCGCGCGTTTCCAGGACCACATAGCGAACCATTTAATAAAGGGTGTGGCGACCAACCGAAGCCAGGGTTTATGAATCGAAACCTGGTAGGTGTAGTCGATCATTGTTCCCTTTAAAACCTCGGAAAGTAATAATTCCTCGTGACCAGAGGTTCCGAAGACCGGGCTTTGGTTGTCGGATATAAATCCCCTTCCTGGCAGGATCTCGGTCTTCATGCTGACCGGAAAGACGCGACCGAATGATTTCACCGTCGCCGTTATCTCGAGGTGATTTCCTTCACGCCCTGTGATTACTACAGATTCAGCGACCTTGGGAAAATATTCCGGAAATTTCTCAAAGTCAGTGATGATGGTAAAGACCTTAGGAAGCGGTGCCTTGATAATCCATTGACCTTTCAGGATGATGGTTTTCATAGGGGTATTGTAGCAAGAAAAAACAGCGTATTGTTGCTTTTTTCTTTGCGAGCTCCAGCTTGCATACAAGTTCAGAACTTTAGACCAGACTGTTATCAAAAGGGAATTAGAAAACTACTCAAGTGAATCTAAAAATTCTTGTTTATTTTCTTCTAGTTTTTTTTGATTAAAATGTATTCCGTGGGTTTGACCGACTACCCTGCCGTCCTCATTAAACCAGAGGGTTTCTCTTTCACCAGCATCCTCACTTATTTTCATTAGTATATGGATAACATATTCTGCCTGTTGTTGAGGTAATTTTTTTTCTAATGCTTCGACAAGAACACCTACTACCTGAGCTTTTTTTATGTTATCAATAAATGCTTCATAAGGAAAACCACCTACATCAAACAAATCTGAACCATATTTTTCTTGTAGTTTTCGACCAATATTTGAAATATCTTTAGTGTTAGATTTTTCTACTAAATTTACTAAGTCATTAATAAAATCATTTACAAAATCTTCTTTACCTTCTACAGTATTTAAAACAGATATTTTTTTTACTATTTCTAGGTCATTTATATTTATTTTTTCTAACTTGGGTTTCTCCATATCAAAAATCATACCAAAAGTTCTGAAACTTGTCCTGCTTCACTAGAAAAACCCTTTTCTACAAGGGCTTTTCTATGGCTCCCCGGGTAGGATTCGGTCACCACGATGGCTCACAACTAGAATCAAAGATTCGTCTTAGAGCTCATCGTCTCGACCCCGCCGGTGCTTCTGGCTTGCGCCAGCCTTCGGGCGCACCTCTTTTCGAATCCTACCGGAATAGTAAAACGAAAAGTACCCAACGCTTTCGCGCTGGGTACCTGACGTTTTATGCTCACCG
>JAGQMP010000032.1:2819-4747 GCA_020428585.1 Patescibacteria group bacterium | reverse complement strand
TGCTGGGCTTGTTGGGCTACAATTGAAGCGGTCTGAAAAGCTCCAGAAATAGTTTCGTGTTGGGTACCTTTAATGAAATCATCCCAGTTATTGATAAATCCAGGCTGACCATTAAAGTCACTGTTCGCCCAGTTAATGACATCGTCAGTAAGTTTATCGAGTACCTGGTCTGCAAGGTTTAAGACAATAGGTTTCAGGACCTCTTCTTTTATGTTTTGCCAGCCAGTGTTTCCGACCGTGACCGCGTTTGTGGTGGTGTTTGCGACATCAGTCACAGGAGCTTGTGCGACCACGTTCGTAGATACTAAAAATAAAAGTATACCAATGGTGGTAGTTGCCAATCTAAGTGAAAACTTTTTCATACCCTCCAGTATATCATTCATAACCTTTCGTCGGAAAGAAAAAACGGGCGCGACCGAAAGGTCGCGCCCGTCCCCACAAGAGACTTGCTTTGTGCGGGTATACCCACCCACCTATTTGCCTCAAATAGGTGGGTGGGTATACTGAATTTCATCTTACTAAATCTTAACCAAACCCATCTATCATGAACCTATGGCACGACGTCTCGCGAGGAGACAACATCCCCGAAGAATTAAATTGTATTATTGAAATTCCAAAAGGGTCACCAAATAAATACGAAATCGACAAAGAAACCGGATTGATCGCGCTCGATCGTGCGAATTACAGTTCGGCACCTTACCCCTTTGATTATGGCTTTGTACCACAGACCTTGTGGGATGATGGAGACGCCCTTGATATTATTATTCCCTCGACCTTTCCTTTGGCGACCGGGATCTTGGTCCGCGTGAGGCCGGTTGCCGTGATGGAAATGATCGATGACGGCGAGTCAGATTTCAAGGTGATTGCGGTCCCGGTTGATGACAAACGCTGGGATGATGTGCGTGACCTTGCTGATTTGAACAAACATCACGTCAAAGAATGGGTGCATTTCTTTGAAACCTACAAAGAATTAAAGGAAAAGAACGTGGTGGTAAAGATCGAAGGCATCAAGGGTCGGGACGAAGCGCTCGAAGCGGTCAAAAAATCAATCACCCTCTACGACGAGAAATTCGCGAAATAATCGGTTAATCATTGACAGATTAGCCTGAAAAGATAGTCTCTAAGCAAAGAGACTTTTTTAAAACAAAATATTTTATTATGACAAACATGACATTATTAGAGCATTATGAGATTTTCGAAAGAAATCTCGTTATCTTTACAAAACGATTTATCAAAGCAGCTAGAGAAAAAGGCTACACCGTTGGTTTTTCAAGAGAAATGCAGTGTGATTACAGAGTTTCCTTTCAAACAATCTTTCCTGGACGATACCCTGAAGAATTTGTTGGTGCCATTGAGAATGATAGATCACTTGCATCACAGTCGTTTCGAGATACTGAGTTACTTATGTTTCAAATAGTGAGTAACGCAAAACCAATAGAAGAATCATCCCTCAGTCTTACGATTACCGCGAAATTGGATGTCTCTCGTGTGGAAGAAATTAATTTGACCCTTATGGAAGTACACCCATTATTTGCCCTAGACGAAAAACATCAAGTAAAGACTTTAAGCCTTAAAAATTGGCCCGACGTACTAAACAAACAAGCCAATCGTTTATCATCAAAACTCTAAAGAACAACACCCATCCAAATTTCGGATGGGTTTTTTCTTTACTTCACTCTCGTCCTTGCTATAGTGGCGCCATGAAGACGAATGTAACCAAAAAAGAAAACGCCGAGGTCGAGATCAAGGTCGTCTTGCCGGCCAAAAAGCTTGAAACTTATCGCGAAGCCACCGAAAAAGAGCTTCTTTCTAATGTATCGGTCGATGGATTCCGAAAGGGCAAGGTGCCAAAAGACGTTGCCATGAAACAAGTCTCATCAATGCAGATCCTTGATCAGATGGCGCAGCGTGCGATTCAGGACGCTTAC
>JAGQMP010000032.1:0-2700 GCA_020428585.1 Patescibacteria group bacterium | reverse complement strand
GTGAAATTAGGTGATTACAAAAAAGCCGCCAAAAAGGCGAACGCTGAAACTTACGAGACTGATGTTACTGATGAAGAAGTCGCTGAAACCATCACGAACCTGCGAAAGATGCGCGCACAACAAGATGCGCTGAAAGAATCACAGGAAGAGCAACCACCATCATGGAACGATATCAAGGACGAAGACCTTCCTGAATTGACCGATGATTGGGTGAAAACCTTGGGTAACTTTGAAAATGTCGCTGCGTTCGAGACCAAGATCAAAGAAAACCTCGCCATGGAAAAAGAGGCGAAAAATAACGAGAAACGCCGCATCGCGATGATCGAAGGTATCCTCGAGGCGTCCGAAATCGAGGTGCCAAAGGCGATGGCCGATTATGAACTCGACAAAATGCTACATGAATTTGAAGGTAACATCGCGATGACGGGTATGTTGTTTGATGATTACTTGAAATCTATCAACAAAACGCGTGACGATTACCGCACTGAATGGGCTGATCAGGCAACCAAACGTGCCAAGACTGAACTTGCGCTGACTGAAATCGCCCGAAAAGAAAACATTCAGGCAGATGACGAGGCGATCGAGTCCGAGGTCAACACCATCATGGATCGTTATCAGGGACAGCAAGGTATCGAAGAAAACAACGTCCGCGCCTATGTTGCGACCGTCCTGACCCATCAAAAAGTCTTTGAATTTTTAGAAGGACAGAAATAAAAAATCCGCATCATGTGGGTTTTTTACTTGGTCATTGCGAGTATAGCGAAGCAATCCAGGACTATTATTCAGAGATTGCTCCGCTATACTCGCAATGATATACGACTTGATTCACTAATCATTTTACCTATACTGAAACCATGCTTATTCCAACTGTTATTGAAAAAACCCATGCTGGTGAACGCGCCTACGACATTTATTCGCGCCTCCTCAAAGAACGCATTATCTTCGTTGGTGGTCCGATTAACGATGCCCTCACCAACAGCGTAATTGCTCAGCTTTTACATCTTGAACAAGAAGACGCTAAAAAAGACATCACCATTTATATTAATTCTCCTGGAGGTCTCGTATCTGGAACCTTGGCCATGATTGATACCATGAATTTTATTAAACCGGATGTATCAACGGTATGTGTTGGTATGGCAGCTTCCGGAGGCGCATGGTTATTGTCAGCTGGTGCTAAAGGAAAGCGATATACTCTTCCTAATGCAAAAATCATGGTCCACCAACCACTTGGCGGTGCCGAAGGTCAGGCTACTGATATTGCTATTCGAGCCGAAGAAATTCTTAAATCTCGAAAAAAACTGACTGAAATGTTGTCAGAGGCTACCGGCCAATCCTATGAACAGATCGAGAAAGACATCGAACGAGATTTCTGGCTTGATGCTAAGGAAGCTAAAAAATACGGAATTATCGACGGAATTATCACCAAACGCAAGTAAAACAGGCCAGAAACGGCCTTTTTTCGTATCTTGAACGCAATTTTTAGCACCTGCTGTCAATCTAATTTCCTTGCGGTTTCCTGAAATAAGCTTGTATAATAAGGAGCGTGAAAGCCTGTGTGCCCGAGAAGGCCTTGGGTTTCAACAATTCGTTACTCGCTTAACTTGATAACAACTATGAAGAAGCAAGATTTGGCAAACATGGTGCATGACATGGTAGGAGGAACCAAGACCCAGGCAGAAGCTGTGGTGAAGGGTATCTTTGATGCTATGGCAGCCGAAATGGCAAAGGGAGGAACTGTCGACATCGCAGGATTCGGAAAATTCGAAGGTTCAATGCGCGCAGCGCGAACCGCTCGTAACCCACGAACCGGCGAAATGGTAGACGTTCCAGCAAAGCGCGTACCAAAGTTCAAGGCCGGAAAGGCCCTCAAGGACGAGGTCGCAGGGATGTAATCACCTTCGGTGATACGAAAGAACACCACGCGCATGGGTGTTTTTTTGATGGGTTTAATTGATATCTACTATGCCTCTTTTTTATTTTTTACTTCAAAGAGGAGCCACAAGACAATGAATGTTCCGATGAAATAAATATTGAAGATTGATAATAGGGCAGACCAGAATAGTAGGAGGTTAATTTCATCATTAGTTTTTCCTAGTTTTCTTCTTAATCCGATGGCTAATATGATTGATCCACAGATGAGTAAGATTAGACTCAGAATACTGAAAATACCCAAGCTGGTAGATAGATCTATTACCGTATCAACTTGGGCAGATGTATCCATAACAAGAGTCTGCAATCCAACTTTAATTAAAAGAATAGTCGAAGAAATATTTGATAATCCCATGAGAAGACTTCCTATGGCAGCGGTTTTATTTTGATGGTGCTTGTACAACCGATATGAAATAAACAAGAAAATCACACCAAGGATTAAGGTTGCTAACATCTCACTGCTGAAATACCACATATGGCTTACCGATTGGTAATCCTGATAATATATCTTGCGTGTATATTCGTAATTTAGAAAATCAAGGGATAAGGCACAGAGACTAGCTATAAAAATGATACGCGTAGGCTTGAATACTAAAATTCTTTTTAGGTGCTCTTTCATACTTTTCATTATACATGAGGTTGAGTTTGTCTGTATATTATTGAACCTCCTGGTTATTTGGTGATACGAAAAAACACCACGCGCATGGGTGTTTTTTCTTTGTGTATACCCGCACCACTTACACCCTAAGTGTGTGGACACGATGTGGGCCT
>JAGQMP010000031.1:12584-15386 GCA_020428585.1 Patescibacteria group bacterium | reverse complement strand
AAAACGGTAGCCCCGAAGAGATTCACGGTATTCTGTTCTGGCAGGTAAAGAACCTTGCTCTCGTTCAATCATCATCGGGACAGGTTCCCGGTATGAATCCCTTTGTGTACCGAAAGACCTCAGGATTTGTGAAAAATTTTACTCAGGCAGAGATTAAAGATATAGCCCGATCGCTCGATAATATGTTCCACAACCGAGATACCTACAGTACCCTCGACATCGAACTCGAGAAGTTGATCCTAGCAATCTAAAAAATCCGCTGAACGGATTTTTTATTTAACGCAATATTCGCCTGCGGTGGAGGATCAGAACCAGCGTAATATAGAAGAGGAGCCCAAAGATCAAGAGGATTGCTTGTTTTACGATCTTGATCCGAAGCACGATACGTTCAGCCGCAACATCAATACCGACCAACCCGAGAACATTCTGGTTGCTGCTGAAGATAGGCGCGTAGGCCGACACCCATTCACCCCACGAATCGGTATAAGGACCATCGGTATAGGCGATCCCTGCCTTGTGGTTAGCAATGTCGAGCGGTGTTGCCTCGAGGTACAGATCCCCTGGGGCCGAATAGTCTTCGGAATCGGCTGGTTCGGAATCAACATTGAAAAACTGCTGGTCTTTATCGTTGAGACCCATGATGTAAATGAACCGGCTATCAACGTTCAGTGCGCGGACTTCCTCGAGAAGGAGTTTTAATCGGTCGTAGGCGGGCTTGTCGAGATCACGCTCGTCTCCATCGAGAGCTCGGACATCATCACGGTCGAGCATGACCGCAATCATCTGCGCTCGCAACAACAGGTTGTTTTCTTCGTCCAGGCGCATTTTCTCTCCGACAAATCGACTCAGCCAGAGGCCGGTTCCGGCAATCAGGATTAACAACAAGATACCGAGGAAAAGTGGTGGTTTTTTATAGGTAGTCATGATGGTGTGGTAGTTGTTACTCGTCAAAAATGGACGAGTACCGATCGGCCCGCTGCGATTCGATGTCGGAGACATACTTCGTCACGTTCTTTGACAAAAAGGTAAAGAGGAAGATATTCCCAATAATAACGATAGATACAAAGAACCAGACGAGGTTAAATTGTGGAGCGTGGCTTCTTGGTTGAAGTGCCATAGGCATGGTTTCGTGCTCACCCACCCATATTTTAGCATTTCGTTTGTGAACAAAAAAGCCGGGACCGGAGATCTCTCGCCCTGCTCGGGATGATTAAAAAACGGTCCACGAACATGGACTCGTTTTTATATCACATGATACCGACAATCTTTCCTATAAAGACGAGGTAAAAGAACAACATCGCCACTCCTTCCCACCGCCTGATGCGGTTATCAAACATGACAAAGATGGCAACAAAGGTAGCAATCACGAGGAAGGGGAGGCCAATCGCATAGGTCGTCGTATCGATGGCGAGCGGCGTGATAACGGCTGGCAATCCACCGATTAACAAGAGGTTAAAGGTATTAGACCCAAGGACGTTTCCCACCGCCATACCGTGGTTGCCTCGTCTGACCGCCGCGATCGAGGTCAAGATCTCTGGCAGCGAGGTTCCAAAGGCGACCACGGTAATCGTGAGGGTCGAGGACGAGATCTTGAGGAGTTCAGACAGGGTGAGAATACTGTCGATCAAATACTTTGCCGATACCGACAAGACCGCAACTGAAACAACGATAATACCAACATATTTCAAGATTTGTTTTCCACCTGGATTCTTGGTATGGCGATTTTCAAAGTCTGCCATTTCGTCTTGGTCGTTAGCAGCTGGCTCTGATTTCACGTTGTAAATAACAAAAACGACAAAAAATATCAACAGGGCAATCCCTTCCACCAAAGAAATAGTCTTGTCGAGAGCAAAGAAACCAAACACGGCCATCGACATAAAAAAGAAGGGGAGATCGACATCAATCAATGATGTCGTGAGCTTCAAACCGCGTTTTGCAACGACACCAGCAATACCCAGGATCAACAGGGCATTAGCAATGTTTGATCCGACGATATTATCGGCCACGAATTCGGTGGTACCAGCAGAGAGGGCAAATAATGACGATACCAGTTCAGGCAGCGAGGTCCCGATTGCCACAATGGTCGCCCCGACGATGAATGAACTCATCCCCAGGACCAACCCGATCTTTTCGCTATACGCAGTAAAGTAATCAGCCGATTTAATCAGGCCAAAGAGGCTAGCAGCCAGGATAATAATCCAAAAGAGAATCATATGGTGTTATTTTAGCATAATTGGAAGGTGATATATTAACATTACATTGACAGACTATACTTTTTTGATACTCTTAATAAAAATAAAAAATTTGAATAATGAACCAAATTAAATTAGAAATCAATGTTGTAACTTTTGACTTTGATAAATCAAAAGAAGGAAAACCATGGGAGACTTTTTTGTTTAAATATCTTGATCATAAAATTTACTTTCGTAGGATAGGTGAATACATACTTCCCACAATGAGTGATTGTAAAATCAGTTTAATAAGAAACGAAGAAGAAATCGATTATTGTCTGATTAATTGGCTTGGTAATCATGGTGAATCACCGCAGTTTAAGGTATTGGATCAAGATAACTTTTTTGGCTCTTTACTTAGATACACTGAAAATCACCTTTCTCCTCTAAGGGTGGAAGGGATAGATAGTTTCAAAGAAGGAGATATTATTTCTATCTCAATAGAGCATAGTCATCTCACACAGGAAGAATATGCCCAGCAGTTCTTCTTGAAACAAATCAGTTAGAAAATAAAAACCCCATTACTTTGTAATGGGGTTTTATGTTTGTCCCCCCGGAAGGGCTCGAACCT
>JAGQMP010000031.1:0-12560 GCA_020428585.1 Patescibacteria group bacterium | reverse complement strand
TCTACCAACTGAGCTACAGGGGGATATGAAAAATGGTCCACCAGGACAAAGCCACTATAGGTAAAAAGGTCGATTGGGTCAATCCGTTACTTTGGTTTAGTATGGAGGGTATGAAAAAATCAGTTTGGCTTCACAACATACGATCGGCACATAACGTTGGATCAATCTTTCGTACCGCTGAAGGGGCAGGCTTTGATCACGTATATCTTTCAGGCTACACACCATTGCCCATCGATCGTTTTGGACGTAAACGATCTGATCTTGCCAAGGTGTCCCTCGGTGCCGAGGATAGCCTATCTTGGTCGGCGCTCGAGGATCCTGTTAAAGATATTCAAGCATTGAAAGAAACTGGCGCGTATCTGGTATGTGCTGAACAAGATTCGCGTTCGATTCCATTAGGCAATTTTAATACCCCCTATGATGCAAAGGAGCTTATTCTCGCTGTTGGCGAAGAAACCGAAGGTATCACGGGGGATATTCTTGACCTGGCTGATAGCATTGTCGAGATTCCTATGTTGGGAGAGAAAGAATCATTGAACGTATCCGTTGCGTTCGGCATCGCGGCGTACCATATTTCACAATAACAACCGCAATGCGGTTTTTTACGATATATATCCCAAGGCTTTCTTAATACGTTCGTTGGTCTCGGTGATATCATCAGGAATTTTTTCAAGTGCTTGGTAAGCCTGCGCAGGCGAGTAGCCGAGGGCGACCAAAGCTTCGACCACGTCGTTATCTCCATCGTGCAGTTGCCGATCAGTTTCACCCGCGTAGTCTTTCAATTTATCCTTCAATTCCACGCACATGCGTTCGGCAGTTTTCTTGCCGATACCAGGTACCGAGGTGAGGAAGGCGAGGTTTTGATTCACGATTGCCTGGTACAGCGTATCAGTCGAGGCGAGGCTGATGATACCCAGGGCCGATTTCGGCCCGATCCCCGATACGTCGAGCAACTTCTCGAAAAAATACAGCTCGTTTTTGGTCTCAAATCCGTACAAATCCATGCTCGTTTCGCGCACCAGGGTGTGGACCCATAGCGATACGGTTTCTTGCATCAAAGCCCAAGTAAGGGTCGCCGGCGTTACAAAAACCCGGTACCCGACATCGCGAACATCCAGGACCAAGGTTCCGTCAAGGTCGAAAGTAGGTTTTCCCGTGAGATAGGAGATCATGATTAGATTATACATGATCTTCCTGTTCTTTACATAAGAAATATTAAATTATATAATTTTTTTATGGAAAGTATTAGTTTTGAAACTACTGATAAAAGAAAAGCTTCACAGCTTGAAGTTCTCGAAGAGAATTCAGATATAAACCGTGAGCAATTTACCGAAGAAGATTTTGCTGTAATGATGGGTAATCTTTCGCTTTTAAAAAATACTGAGCAGTTGAAAAATAACCCAGAAAAATACCTTGAAAGATCACGAGATACCGTTGATCAAATTAAAAAATATTTTCAGTCTAAGGGTGCCGAGTTCAATGAAAATATCATGGATTTATATAAAAATTATGCAGACCTACGTGAGCCATTTATAGTTAGGAGAGAAGATCCGTTAAATATTGTCAGTTTAGTAAGTGGTAAGGATTTAGAACTCACCTTCGACCCTGAGGTTGTCGGTGAACGAGGAGATAAATATGTAAACTCAGCATTGTGGCCTCATGGTGCGGTGAATAAAACAACTGGCCTTGCTAATGCATTTTTGGAAGGACGTGGAGCCGCTGGTCCGATTGTTATGGTCATGGGTGTAAAACAAAATCAAAATTCTATGGAAGTTGTAGTACCTGAAGGTTCAATGCTTGACGTTGGTGATTTGCATCGACAATCGGTGAGGATTTTATCTGGTAAGATCTCAAAAGAAGATCTGACATTCGTTGTTCTTAGAATTCCAAAAGATTTTATTAATAGTGAAGATCTTACAGATATTGAAAAATCAAATCCTAATCTAAAACAAGTGTTTCGTGGATTTCGTTTTGATTAGTTCAAAAAAAGGATGTTAATTCAACATCCTTTTATCTTCGCAAGCAACGTGTGCCAATGCGGCAGGTACGAGGTCGAGTCGTTCGTGTGGTATGGGTTCGCAACAAACTTCACATGTCCCGTACGTTTTGTCTTCTATTTTTTTGAGCGCTTTCTGTAAATAAGTAGATACTATTTCAACCTTGTATTTTTGGTAGGGGGTAACATTTCCAATTAAGTTTAACTGTTCTTTTACCGTTTTAGTATCGTTATATCTGGAAAGACGTTTCTCGATTTCTTTCTTTTGTCTTTGAATGAAATCTTCGGTTAAATGAAACATAAATTGTATTTAGGGTTTTACATTCAGAACGAATATACTATAATATGATTTATATGTCAATCCCCATCCTTTTCGAAAATGATCAGGTCCTCGTCATCAATAAACCTGCTGGTTTGGTGGTGCATAGCGACGGCAAGACCAACGAGCCAACCCTGGTTGATTGGATCCTCAAAAACTACCCACAGATCGAAGGCGTTGGTGAGGATATGCTCATCGAACACAAGGGTCAGAAAATTAGGATTAAACGACCTGGTATCGTACACCGCATCGACCGGGATACCTCGGGCTGTTTGGTGATCGCAAAAACCCAGGATTCGTTTAATCACCTGAAACAACAATTTAAAGATCGTAAGGTCAAGAAAACCTACCTCGCCATCGTCTACGGAAATATCAAAGAAGAGAAGGGGACGATCGATCAGCCGATTGCCCGCCATCCCAAAGACTTTCGTCAGTGGGTCGCTGGCAACCGTGGCCGCGGCACCGCACGCGAGGCCGTAACCGATTACCGCGTGCTGGGCCGATACACCCATCCGACGAATCGTGACAAACAAGGTCAGCCAGAATATTTTACCCTGGTCGAATGTTCACCACAGACGGGTCGTACCCATCAGATCCGTGTTCACTTGAAATACCTTAACCACCCAATCGTCGCTGATCCGATTTACCGTGGCAAGCGAAAAGAAACCCTCGACCTTGATCGAACGGCATTGCATGCGGCAGCGATTACCTTCATTGATCTCGCTGGGAATCAGATTTCGGTACAGGCAGAAATTCCAGAAGATCTAAATCGAGCGATTGGTTCTTTGTCGGCTCTCGAATCTGACCTATAATAGATGTATGACGACGCGCATCAAGAAGACCGCTCTCTTTACCTTCTTTTTCGGACTCCTCGTTCTTGGAGTCACGGGATACTTTGGTTTTCGTTACTGGCAAACCCTCGAAGCCGGTGAACCCACGATAGGCACCGTCAGCCGTATTATCAGTCGCCAGGATGAAGACGGCACCCAGTACAAACCAGAGATTAGCTACCGCTACCAAGGAGAGGACCTGACCTACGTTCCTGGATTTAGTTCAAGCATTAACACCTATCGCATTGGAGATCAGGTAGAGCTGCGTGTCAGCGATCTTGGTATAGCGATTGCCGGGTTCCACCAGGGACTTCTTGGGTTTGCGTTCGGTGGGGTGTTTGGCTTCATCTTTGCTCTCACGGGTCTCATGTGGTTCTTACGGCATATGCGGCGATATGACGAAGTCACCAGACTCAAACATTTTGGTCGACGCGTTACGGCGAGGTTCGTCAGAAAAGACACGACCAGCTATAAAATTAATAACCAACACGGAACCGTAATTTACGTACAAGAAGAGGGCGGGGAAGGCAGAATGTTCGAGACCAAGCCGATCTTTAGTGACTTTTCGATTAAATGGCTTGAGGAACACGCCTTTGATGTGTACGTTGATCCTTCGAATGATGAGGATTATTATATCGACCTCGACAAACATTTTGGTGAACCAGAACCGCATCCATCAGTATAAAAGCCCTCCTTGGGCTTTTATACGATTAGGTAACGGACAATGCCGATGGTGGCAATAATCATCCAAAAAATCTCAAGTACCAGATTTGACCAGTTTCGATCAGCGTAGACTCTAATTCCCAAAAAGATAGCCGCAATGAAGTTGCTGAGCCCGTAAAAGATACCAGTCGATTCAATAATACCCCAAGCGTTCAATGCAAAGGCAATGAATAAGAGTATTGTACCAATCCAACCAATTACGTACACGTACCAAGGGTGTCTCCATGATTTCATGGGTCTATGGTACCACGACGAGGCTTGCTATCCGAGGTATCTATGCTAATGTGGGACACGTTATGAGTAAGATTAAGGAATCATTCCTTCCCGAATCAGTTCGAAATCGTAAAGATCTCGACATCCGCGCGGGAGACACCGTGCGCGTCAACGTAAAGATTCAAGAGAAGGGCAAAACTCGAATTCAAGCATTTGAAGGGCTCGTCCTCGCACGTAAACATGGTGCCGAGAACGGAGGGACCTTTACGGTCCGCAAGGTATCAAACGGTGTTGGGGTAGAACGTATCTTCCCGCTGTATTCACCAGCGATCGATTCAATTGAAATTCTTCGCCGCGCCAAGGTTCGCCAATCAAAACTGTACTTCTTGCGCGACGTGGTTTCAAAGACGCTTCGTTACAAACTTCGCCGTACTACCGACATGGGTACCGGTACGGCCGATCTACCTGATTGGATGAACGATGACGAACCACAGGAAGAAGCGATCGAGTACGAAGAAGAAGTTGCGGTAGAAGAAACTGCTGATGAATCAGCAGCTGAAGCTCCTGCCGAAGAAGCTAAGGCTGATGATGGTGAAGAAACACCTGCCGAAGTCGCTGAAACCGAGGCACCAGCCGAAGAAGACAAAGCCGCTTAGGCTTTTTTTCGTACCTCTCATCATGTTATAATTGAATCATGATGAAGCATAAAACTTTTCCGGCCTTCATGCGCCACCTTCGTAATTTTATTGGTATCTCGGTCTTGGTGTTCTTTGCGATGTTCTTGTTTAGCCTCATGTTTATCGTGTTTAATGAACCAACGAACGTATTCCAGATTAGTTTGCCGATTAGTATTCACTACCTCGGGGTCTTTATCTCGCTGATGATGATGATCATGGGTCTGACCTACGTCAAGTTCATGAAAAAACGAGAACAAGAAGCCGTCCCTACAAATAACCAATAGGGAATCCCATCGTCGTTACCTTGTAAGCAGAAAACATACACCGTATACTTACGGTGTATGTTTTGGTTTCCCATTAGTATTACTCTGTGCGCCATTGGCGGATTTCTTTTGGCTTCGTATATCAAGAAGCAAAAGCATTCTGAAGAACACCTCGTCTGTCCGATTGGCGGTGCCTGTCACACCTTGGTGAATGGGCGGTTTTCGCGATTCCTTGGTGTTCCCGTCGAGAACCTCGGGATGGTGTACTACGGTCTTATCGCCGTGATTTACCTCGCTAGCCTCGTTCGCGGCGTGCCGGATTGGGTTATGTTGGTCGGTCTCCTTGCTTCGGGTATTGGGTTTGCTTTTTCAATGTATCTAACCATCATCCAGGTATTTGTGGTGAAAAAGTGGTGTACCTTGTGTCTGGGGTCAGCGGCCATTAGTTTCTTGATCGTCGTATTGTCGTTTCTTGGCTACGAGGCAACCTTTGCAGAATTTGCCTACACTCACCGTGATCTGTTGAAGTGGATCTACGCGCTTGCTCTTTTGGTGGGGACCTTTGTGACCACGATCCATGCGCGGACCTTTGTTCGTTTCTTGCGTGACTTTAGAATTTCTCGCAAAGAAGAACGTCGCCTTGAGATGTTATCCCACACCGCCTGGATGGCGATCGGCTTTGCCTTCCTTTCGGGCCTTGGCCTTGCTATGACCGATCGTTGGCGCGAATACGTTGATTCAAACGCCTTTATCGTGATGGTCGTAATCCTTGGCGTCTTGATTGTGTACGAGGTGGTCTTGAACATGATCGTCAGCCCGCGTTTGGTGGGGATGCATTTCGGGGACGAGGTGCAGTTAGAAGACCACCAACATAGCTACTATCGCAAGGCAGCCTTTGCTTTCGTCGGATTAGGGGTTGTGTCGTGGTATGCGATGCTCCTTCTGTCTGGGTTTAATTGGTTCCAATACTCGTCGGGTGAATTGTTTGTTGGATATATTATTTTGGTCCTTATAGCGACCGGCGTGACCCTGTGGACCGAACGCCACATCGAGAAAAAAGCAGAACGCGTGGGCGTTCCAGAATCTAAAGAAGAAACAACAGCCTAGCTGTTGTTTTGTTTTGTCATCCTCGTGTAGACGGGAATCCAGGAGGATTAGTTCTAGTCAATTTCATCTTGCTATGTATACTAGGTCTTGTCTGTAAAAGACCTATGGTGACTATGGTATAACGGTTATTACTCCGGTTTGTGGTACCGGCAATTCGGGTTCGATTCCCGATAGTCACCCAAAAACATTAGTCCTAGAACACAAGGTGTTCGGGGCTTTTGTTTTTGAGGTAGCTATCGGAATCGAAAAGAGGGAGCTGCGAAGCCCGAGGTGTAAGCCTCGGTAGCGACCGGCGGGGTCGAGCGAATGAGATCGCAGTGACCCCTCCCCTCGCGAGGGGAGGGGGAAACGAGAATCCATGAGGGTGACCGATTCCCGATAGTCACCCAAATTCCAAAACACCCAAAAAGACCTTATTCTGTAAGGTCTTTTTGGTTCGGATATCTTAGTGAGTAAACCTATATCGTATCAAATACTTTACAAAATCGTATCAAAATGATACGATTTTCATATATGAATGATACGATTCAAGTAAATAAAAGACAGCAAAAAATCTTGCGACTGTGTGTCTTCGCGCAGAAATCTCTTTCTTCATCAGAGATTTTTGATGGTCTTGAAACTGATACTTCACTGGTAACCATCAAGCGTGACCTTGGTGAGCTTTTTGAATATGGATATTTGATTCGAGAAGGAGCTGGTGCTGGGACAAAGTACACTATCTCAACTCTTGGTCGTATCAACACCATCATTGATATTGAAAAATATAGCGAGATTGAAACCGATAAGCGTTTTACAGAGAATCATTACAATTTTGATTTTTTTGATGAATATCCAAATACTGTCTTCTCACAAAAAGAGATTGAAGAGCTTGAAGAAACACATAGAGATTATCTCGAAAATACAAAATCAGTATCAGAGACTTTGCATAAAAAGGAACTTGAACGCTTCGTTATTGAATTATCGTGGAAATCATCGCGTATTGAGGGAAATACCTACACCCTCCTTGATACCGAACGATTAATTCGTGATGGTATTAAATCAGAAAAGAACACCGACGAAGAAGCAACAATGATTTTGAATCACAAGAAAGCTTTTGAGTATATTTTGGAACATAGGGACTCTTTTAGAGAAAATCTTTCATTTAAAAAGATACAAGAAATCCACAAGATTCTGGTACAAGATTTGAATATCTCATCGGAACCCCGAACTGGGAGAGTGGGTATCACGGGGTCTAATTACCTACCATTGGATAACAGCTATCAAATTATTGAAGCCGTTGACAGTCTTTGTAAAAGAATCGAAGTACTTGAAACATCGTATGACAAGGCACTGCTTGCTTTGATTGGATTGAGTTACCTACAAACCTTTGAAGATGGAAATAAGCGTATCGCACGATTTATTACCAATGCAATTCTATTAGCATATGGATACGCACCACTATCATATCGTAGTGTTGATGAAGAAGATTACCGTGAGGCAATGCTGGCATTCTATGAAACTCAATCAGTTGTCGCCGTGAAAGAAATTTTTATTGGACAGTATTTATTCTCGACTAAAAACTACTCACTATAAGAAGAAATGGTGAAATTACCAGAAAAGTAAGACGCAGGAATATAAATCGTAGCATCATTTCTTTGCTCAAATATAGTTCTGACTTCCCTGCCTATCCCGGCAGGCAGGCTCCACGACGTTACTCAGATTTTAATCCTCTTCACAAAGGGGTATACTTCGAACATGGAAGAAGGCATGCATTTTAATCTCGAGTCAAGCGGTGGTGGTCACATAGAAAAACTAAAAGATCTTTACACTATCACCTTGCGGAAAGATAATGAACCTAGCATACGACAGTGTTTAGAAAAGATTTTTCAAGAACTTGAACCTTCTGATGCAAGCATTCCATCACGGCTGAAGGGTATGATCCAAACGGTGTTATGCGGAGACACTGAACGTCCTCAGGGAGCTTTGGCCGTTTTCATGCGCGAGAAGGGTGATGACGTGCAAATATACGTCCAGATTATAAACGGCCGCGGTTATGAACCGAACCAACAGCTGATTTTAGATACGGTCAAGGCGACCGGATTTCCTTTTGAATGATGATATTTTTTCATGCACTTCTCAAAGGATCTCTATTGACGATGGACGGGGTAAGAGCTCCGTTTTTTGTTTTACATTGTATGTATTGACATTACATTGATATAGTGTAATATATAAATCGAACAAATACCTTATAACATGGAAAATAAATATCATAGTTACCAACAGAAGTTTCGGGAGACCCTCGCTGCTTTGCTTGATGATCTCAAAAAAGAGGGTTTCATTAGGGGGTGGCAAGGAACTGGTAAACGAGGAGAATTTACACGTTACCAATTCAGTATTCCTGAATTTGAAAAAAACCTTGTCCTTATCCCGCGTTTCCACGTCAGTCATGCCCACAAATTTACCTTGAAGGAAGGCAAGATAGGAATCGTATTCGTTGATTACGGGATTCTGTTTTCTTCCGCGGACGGCGTCCTCCTTAAAGAGAAGATAAGACGCTGGGTGACAGATTGTCAGGCTGGCTATCAAACCTTTTTGGAAGTTTTATCCGAACTGGTGTACACGGGCCTCCTTCGCAGTTACCAACGGGTTCCTAGTAAGAACTACCAACTGGCTTACACGTTGAAGTTGTCAGATTTACCGCAGACGCTTCTTGTTGTTCCTAGTTTCTTGAGTCCGCACATAACCAAATCCAAGAAGCTCGATCGACGTCAATCGGATGGAAAACTTATCCGGCATTTGACTTTGTTTTCTACAACAAAGTCGCGAGAATTGAGAGAAGAACTTATTGATTGGGTACAGACTCACCGGAAAGGATTTCTCCTTGAAAAGAAATTCACTGAAGCTTTTGCCAAGAGGCAGAAATATTCAGATTTCCTCATTGTTGAAAAAACAACAGAAAAGGAAGAATCTTTAGGTTACGGTGATTTTCGCTTTACTTTTCTTGGTCCGGTAAAAATTTACGTCGATATCAAGAGTTCGGAGACCGGTGTGCTTTCTTTCCTTCAAGACGGAAAGATGAAACGGAAATCCGACGGTTACGTCATTCCGTTGAATTACCAACAGTGTCTTGATAAAGGCGTTCACCCAAAGGTTATTGAGGATTACCTCAGAGATTTGGCCAAAAATCCCGACCGCTTGAAGGGCATGTCCTTTAAGCAGTTTCTGAATGATCAAAAACAAAAGTTGTTTTTTTGAGCATCCTAAAATCCCAAGCAATGCTTGGGATTTTCTTTACTCACTCGTTACGCCATCAAAGTGGTCAGCATCATGGTGTGCCTCGGCATCGGACTTGGTAGCGTGTACCACACCGTTTCTGTGTTCGGCTGGTCCGTAAACCGTGTACAGCTTCATCGGCGTGTCGCCGGTGTTGGTGACATTATGTTCAGCACCTGCCGGGATCACGATTGCGAAATCGTCTGCAACCGGAGTTTCAACGCCGTCGATAAAGGCAACACCCGTTCCTGATTCAATCCTGATGAATTGATCGTTGTTTTTGTGCACCTCTTTGCCGATGTCTTCGCCCGGGTTGAGGCTCATGACCACCAGCTGCGAATGCGCGCCGGTGTAGAGAACCTTTCTAAAATTATCATTCCCGAGGGTATCCTGTTCAATATTGGTAATCAATCCTTTTTTCATATTTCTGTGATTGCTTAGGCTTGGTAATAGCCCCATTGTATCACGTGAATATTTTCACGTACCAGAGTATACTGTCATTGTGAAACGATATATTCCACAGACTATGTATTTTCTACTTGGATTGGCGGTTGGTTACCTAGTTTTTCTAGGTTTAGATCAAAGACCGATGATAGATCCATCAGTTGACCACCTTACCCATGGAAGTCACCCGGCACATGAACAGATTGATGTTGACCCAAATCTTCCCATACCAGCTCTATCGGTGGTCGCTACCCCAGATACCGTAAGCGGGTATAACCTCTACCTGGACACAGAAAATTACACCTTTGACCCTGCATCAGTGAACCAGGCACCGATGCCGAATACTGGCCACGCACATCTGTACGTAAACGGTGAGAAAGTCGCCCGCCTCTACGGACCGTGGTTCCAGTTAGATGGCTACCACATGGTCCCGGGTGAAAATCTGGTTCAGGTCACCTTGAACGCGAATGACCACCGCGAATGGTCTAACCAGGGGGTAACGATTGAAGACGTCATTACCCTTGATTATCAGCTGATGAATTAATTCCTACGATTTATGAAGTATCTCTTTCTATCCCTTTTAACCATTATTGCTGCTGTGCCACGTTTTGCGAGTGCGCACGTTCGATATCTTGCTACCGACGGAGAGCAAGCCATGTTCAGTGGCCGTGATTTTGCAGCATTTTTCTCGCCCTTGGCCGAGCCGAAATACCTCGCCATGGTGATCGCGACCTTGGTTATCGTGGTATTTCTCTATTGGTTCTTGAACAAGAACCAATTGTTCCACCGGTGGGCGGATCACATGGCCTACGTAGGGGAATCGTACCGACCCTTCATCCCGTGGATTACCAGGCTGTCCTTGGGAATCATTTTGATCGGCGGAGCGACCGATGGATTTTTGATTTCACCGGTGCTTGATACACCCTACGCGTGGATGTATTTGGTGCAATTGGTGATTGGATTCTTTCTGATGGCTGGATTCTTGGTCGAGTTTTCGGCCGTCGTGGCCTTTTGCTTGTTCCTCTTTGCGCTCGCCCAAGATCCTTATTTGATCGGATCATTCGATATTTTGGCATTGATCATTTCACTATTCATCCTCGATTCGCGAAGGCCGGGTGTTGACGATATTATCGGGGTGCCGGATATCTTGCACATACGACGGTGGCGTCGGTATTTGCCGGCAGTGTTGCGAATCGGGATTGGCGTCGGCATGGCGTACCTCGCCATCGTCGAGAAGATTCTGACCCCGCACCTGGCGGCCCTGGTGGCCGAGAACACCGCACTGGTAGATGTTATTCCGGTATCGGCGATGATGTGGACCTTTGCAGCCGGGATCATTGAATTGGCCGTTGGTGTGATGTTGATTGTGGGTTGGAAGACGCGCATCGCATCGGTCGCCGCGCTGATCATCCTGTCGATGTCATTCTTCTATTTCGGCGAAGACGTCACCTCGCACGTGACCTTGTTCGGGACCCTGTCCGCCGTGTTTATCCTCGGCGTTGGCCCGTGGGGAATCGACAAACCGCACCCTATGCACAAGTGGAATTAAATCAAAAATTAGTTCTTGAAAAGCCGCTCTTGTGCGGCTTTTTTGCTACAATTTAGTTATGTTCAATATTCACCAAGAACTGCTCACTCGGCCGACTTTTGTCGAGGTTGATATGAATGCCGTGCGTCATAATTTGGCACAGGTTCGAAAGCTTGCACCTGACCAAAAAATTCTCGCGGTGGTAAAGGGGAACGCCTACGGTCACGGGGCAATACCGATGGCACACTTGTTCCAGTCTTTGGGCGTTGATTACCTGGGTGTCGCCATTCCCGAAGAGGGGGTCGAATTGCGTCGCGCGGGGATCACCGTGCCGATCTTGGTATTATCTGCCATTGCCGATAAACAGATTCCGGTCTGTATACAGTACGACCTGACCATCACGGCACCCTCTGACGAGAAATTAGAGGCCATTGATCGCGCGGCCGAGGTTTTTGGCAAACGCGCCATCGTACACCTGAAGGTCGACACCGGCATGGGTCGCATCGGCGTGAACTGGCAGCGGGTCGAAAAATTCATGCCCGTGATGGAAAGGTGTCAGCACACCGATTTCGAAGGGTTGTATTCGCACTTTGCCAAGAGCGATGAAGAAGATAATTTCACCCACATTCAGATTGATCGATTCAAACAAGTGATTGAAACCTTTCGCCAGGCGGGGTATGAGTTTTCGATTAAACACCTCGCGAATTCGGGCGGTATCTTATTTCATACTGATTCACACTTCGATATGGTGCGGGCGGGGATGATCTTGTACGGATTGTTTGAAGGTATCGAGGTTCCCGAGGGTGTAACACTAACACCCGCGATGTCGTGGAAGACCGAGGTCGTCTACTTTAAATATATCGAGGCGGGTACGGGCGTTGGCTATGGTCACCGATTCACTGCGGATAAGGGAACGCGCATCGCGACCTTGCCCGTCGGTTACGCCGACGGGTACCAGCGCGCCATGGGCCCAAAGGGCAAGGTAATTATTCGCGACACCATGTATCCTATCGCGGGTCGGGTGTGCATGGACCAGATGATGATTAACCTTGGTCCTGATGGGGAAGCCTACAAAGGGGACGAGGTGATTTTGGTCGGTTCGTCACCGTCCCGCGCGATTACCTTTTTCGACATCGCGCGGTGGAGCGATACCAGCATCTATGAACTCTTATGCCAGATTTCGTACCGCGTGCCGCGTATCTATAAAC
>JAGQMP010000030.1:649-3706 GCA_020428585.1 Patescibacteria group bacterium | reverse complement strand
GTGCGTGATCCTGATTCTTCAGGATAGGCATCTTGTCCACCCACCCGATAATTTCGGTGATCAACGTGCCGTGCTACCTGGTTCACGTACATGTGCGGCGGACAAGCGACCATCATCGTATACTCGAGTTTGTTCACCACGTTCTTGATAGAAACGAACAAACCCTCGGCTTCTTCTTCCTTGGTGACGTTCATCTTCCAGTTCGCGACGATCATTTTTTTAGGTTTATGTACCATGATTTTGATTATACCATAACATAGATGACGAAGGTTGGACCTTCGTCATCTATGCCTCATCAAACGAATCTATCAATATTTCAGCATTCGAAAGAAGATTGTTTCTTGAATAAAAACTCTTCTCTAGGTGATTTCTATATTCCTGGACACCGTTGAAATAATCCAAGAAAAATTCAACAGAAACTATCGAAGAGAAATTTTTAGCTATATTTAAATAGACAGGTAAACTACTCCATCTGTATTTCAATAATTTTTTAATGACGAAGGTTGGACCTTCATCATGTGGGTTGAGATGGATGTAATCAAGGATATAGTCAAAATGTGAATCGGCGATGACGTGTTTAAATTTATACTTTCCTTGAAACAAAGCTCCTGATCGTTCATATTTCTTATTAAAATACATCGTATACCCCGTTCCTAACTTTTGCATAAATTTTGAAATACCTCCTTCAAGGATTTCTTCGAGAAGTAAATGATAGTGATTATTCATAAGGCAGAAACCATGAATTTTGACGATAGGTTTACGGCTAAATTTTAAATCACGTTGTCTTGGAAGATTTGTTATTGAATCTTCATGGTTCAGGGCATACAAGTGATGACAAAACATCGAGAAATCTTCATGGTCCAGAAAGATATTTCTTTTTTCAACACCACGATTATATACATGGTAAAATTCTCCAAAGCCAATAGTTCGATCTGACATGTAAACATTATAACACAATGACGAAGGTTGGACCTTCGTCATTGTGTTATATGAGATAACGTTATAGCAAAAAACCCTTAGAAAACAACGCTTTCTAAGGGTTTCGGCGCTAAGGCGGCCTTTCTTTAAATTTTAATGAATTTCTTTGTTCCAACCTGTCCTTCGCTTCCCTGAACCTGTACTAGGTACAGTCCTGAAGAGAGAGATGCAACTGAAAACTGCTTCATGTCGTTGGGCACTAGCACCAGTCGACCGAGCTGGTCGTAGACGCTCATTGAAACGATTTTAGTGCTTCCAGAATCAATGTTCACGATGTCTCGTGCTGGATTTGGATACAATCCAATCTGGCCAATGAAGTTATCTTCAACGCCCAGCGGGAAATCGTTCGGGTCATAGGGTCTGGTTCCCAGATCGTGTTCAATACCATTTAGGTATCCGTCTCCGTCGCAGTCTGCTGCTCTCCAAATAGGATTGCTTCCATCGTATCCTTCATAATCAATAGGCTTAATCGGGAGACATGGATCATTTGGATCAGTATCATTACTGTTGGTGACATAGCCTTCTGGCGGTCCATCACAAGTGCTAATACTGTTATCAGGATCGCCGTCACCATCACCGTCTACATCAGCGTAATAGGTGACTGAGGTGCATCCTGACAAGTTGGCATAAACTCCAGCTTGGGGGTTACTCAACGGAATGTTTCCTGCGTCTCCAAGAATGAACAAATCTTTTTTGCCATCAAAATTGAAATCAAAGACCGCGAACATCCCATAGTGAACATTAGGGTCAAAGTTTTGACCTGACAAGGTTAAATGACCAGTCCCATCGTTCAGATATAATTGGGTAACTCGTGAACCGGTTACCGTATTAAATCCCAACAGGTATAAGTCATCATCACCGTCTCCATCGACATCATCTGCAACAGTATCTCCATCTTGAATGAGGACAGGCAGTTCTTCCAAATAGGAGAAGGTATTATTACCATTTCCCAAATAAGATTGGCTGATGTATTCAACAACTCCTTTCCATCCGGTAACCACAACATCAATATCATTGTCATTATTAAGATAGAGAAAGGTTATGGATGACCACTGTACATCAGGTTGAGCTCCCGAGAACGCATTAAACATCGAAGTAAAAACCCCGCTGCCATCATTACGATAGAGAATACTGTCCTGGTCATTCATTGTGTCATTCCAACCAGTCACCAGTACGTCAAAATCGCCATCATTATCCGTATCTGCAACTTCGACATCTCCCCTATCACAGGCGTTACTGGTCTGGTTACTGAACAAGGTCATTACGCCGTTGTTGTTTTGATAACGTAATTGACGATTAGTTCCCCCAGCATCGGCACCTTCGTACCACAGGTCAAGATCACCATCATTATCCCAATCAAAGAGTACCGCATGGGCTTCTTCAAGGGCAATAATGTTTTGCTGGGTGAATCCACCTGAACCATTCGCGATATAGATAATTCCAACCAATGATCCAAAATTATCTCTACCAACTTCAATGAAGTTTTTACCATTTACGCCTGGGTAGGCTAGGTAGAAACCTCTTGATACCCCAACACCTGGACTTGTTTCTTCCCCGCAAGCACCAAGACTATTTACTGAGTACACTTTAGACTCAGCATTCGTGGTAGTCATAGTGACTTCAGAATATCCTGAAACCAACAACCGACTACCGTCCCAGTACATGTTTCCATAAAACTGCGGGATGATATCCCCAGTATCTGTAATTTCAGTGAAATTTATTTGACTTTCTCCTAAAAAAGGAAAAAGCATTAGCATAAAGATAAGTAGATTTTTCATAGTGTATTTGATTTTTAAGTTTATTCGGTTTAATACTACCATTAAATATTCATTTATGTCAATAAAAAAACGGCCTCCTTGGTCGTTTTTCTTTAATCCTGAATTCAAAGATGATTCTAGAAATGATTGATTAAATATCAATCAAGTAGATTTTCTACTCGTACTCTTCTACTTGGAAGAATATTGCTGAACTTCCATTGCTATTAACAGATAAGGTGAATATGTCGAGGAAACCGTTTCCATCAAAATCAGCAATTTCTGAAATATAAGACGATATATTATCTGAAGTAAGTAACGTCTC
>JAGQMP010000030.1:292-566 GCA_020428585.1 Patescibacteria group bacterium | reverse complement strand
GGTAGGCATGTACATATCTACATTACCGTCACCATCAAGATCAGCAAATGAAGCAGATATCGAGTCACTGTAGCTGTCTGAGGGCAAACTTCCATCAGTGAAGCTCATGGTGCTAGGACCAAATCCCGACGAAGTTTGATTAATCCATAATTTATTAGGTTCAGTAACTGTCGAATTTTGAGGTACATAAATATCAAGGTCACCATCATTGTCGACATCAACCAAGGTTGGTTGCTGCGAATGATACAGATCTCCTGAAATTGTCTGGATCGTA
>JAGQMP010000030.1:0-191 GCA_020428585.1 Patescibacteria group bacterium | reverse complement strand
ACACCACCAGGTCGATTAGTGGCATCGGGAGTGGATTTGGGAGTAAAACTTCCTGACCCGTTATTTAGGTAAAGCTTGTTTGCTCCTGCCAAATTCGCTACATAAATATCAAGGTCGCCGTCATTGTCGTAATCTGACATATCGACTGCCCTGGTTCGCGCGATGTCTCCTGAAATAGTGGTAACCGTAAA
>JAGQMP010000029.1 GCA_020428585.1 Patescibacteria group bacterium | reverse complement strand
GCGTTACCACTTCGCCACCACGCCTTAGTGTATAAACAAATTTTGCCTATACAAATTCTTTTAATGCAAAACCTGGTTTTGCTAGACCTACGCGCCTGCCTGCCGGCAGGCAGGTTACCACTTCGCCCCCTCACCCTAAAGATTAGTGTAAGGGGATAAACCACCACGCCTAGTACGAGCTTATTGCTCGTTGTTTACCTTATCAGCCCTCAAAAGTTGGTCAATGTGTTGACGATTCTTTTCTCCTTCATCTACCTTGAATGCGATGAATGGTAGGACGCGACTGACGACGTGCTTTTTCACATAATCGCGTGCATCCCAGCGTCTACGATCCAGGAACGATACCACATCATTTTCGCGATCAGTTGGGAATACCGAGATAAATACCACCACATTTTTTAGGTCCTTACTCACCTCGACGCGGGTGACGGTGACGAGAGATTCTTTGTTTGAAATCTCTTCCACAAATGCCGCTATCGTTTTCGTGAATGCTTTTTCCAGTTTTTCTTTCTTAGATCCTGACATACCTATTATTTAATCTCGGTGATGAACGATTCAATAACATCACCGCCAAGGATATCTTCAAGATCGGTCTCGATCATCATACCGCATTCAGTACCAGCACCCGATACCTTGTCGGCAGCGACTTTTCCTTGCTGGATGGCAACGACGGTTCCGGTACCGACGACTTCGCCTTTTCTTACGATCTTACATCGTTCTTTGACAGCGATAGTACCTTCATTCATTGAACCACCCACCAAGCTTTGATTTTTTTGTCTCGAGAAGGTTTTGATGACTTTCAAGGCGCCGTTTACGGTATCGACTTGTTTCTTGATACGACGTTCTTCATAGAGATCAGTCAGCCATTCAGTCAATTTGTAGATAATATCAAAGGTTTTGATCGTCAGTGATTCGTATTCGTTTAGGTTTTTCAGATTCGCATCTTCATCCACATGGAATCCAAGGATAATCGTATTCGCGTCAGAGAGCGCGAGCTTTACATCAGATTCGTTGATGGAACCGGTTTCGTTTTTGATCACCTTGAAAATGACTTCCTCATCGGTTAGTTTGGCGATCTCGCCGGCGATCGCTTCACCGGTACCTGCCACATCAGTCTTTAGAATAATAGGGACAAGGGCGACACCTTCAGGCACCTCAAGCATTGACGCTTGGTCTTTTAGTTCTTGTTCGATTTCCTTGAATTCAAGCATCGCCTGTTCGGCATCCTTCTTCGTTTCGAAAGTGGCGAATCGACTCCCGACGGCAGGTAGTTTATTAAATCCAATCAATTGGATCGGAGAAGAAAACATCGCTTCGTCGATATCGTTTCCGGTAAAGTCTCGCAGCATACGGGTCGGAGTGATTGAATCATCAACCACCACAAACTGACCACGGGAAATAGACCCGTCTTTGATCACCAAGGTCGCCGAGACGCCTTCTTTTGGATCACGGTGTGATTCGATCACAAACCCAGTAGCGAGTTTTGACGGGTCGCCTGACATTTCTTCGAGTTCAGCCAACAGCACCAATGATTCAAGAAGGTCGTCGACCCCCGCACCGGTTTTAGCAGATACGAGGTTAAAGGGAACGTCACCACCAAATCCTTCGACATAGATTCCTTCTTCGAGAAGGTCAGTTTTGACTTTGTCAGGATTGGCACCTGGTTTGTCGATTTTGTTAATGGCGACGAGGAAGGGGATTTGATTCTTCTTGATCACCTCGATTGCGTGTTTGGTTTGAGTCTTGACCCCGTCTTCGGCGGACACAATGAGGATCGCAATATCAGCGATTGATCCACCACGGTGACGCATGTTGTCAAAGGCGGCGTGGCCTGGCGTGTCGAGAAAGGTAATCCTTTTGCCAGTCGGCAAGGTCACCTCGTAGGTTGAGATGTGCTGGGTGATACCTCCGGCTTCGCCCGCAACGACATTCGTATTTCTAATGTAGTCGAGGAGACTTGATTTACCATGGTCAACGTGGCCCATGATGGCGACGATTGGAGATCGTTCAGTTGTGTTCGTGCTAGTCATAGGTCATGTAAGATTAGGACTTGTTGATTGATGATTGCTTGATCGCTTCTTGCTCTTCCTTGGTGAGAGTGTAGGTCGATGTCCCCTGTGATAGAGGTTTTGCAAAGACGCTCATGCGATCGCGCGCGTAAATAGACGAGATAACGACCCCATTCCTATCTTTGTCAGTGAGGGCAACAGCAAAGCTTTGACTCCCACCGGTTTCCTTGAATGGGTTGAATCTTACTACTCCGACATTCTGAAGATTCATTCGTGCATCTTTCTCGAGGAAGGACACCCTATCGGTTAATGCAGCGACTTCATCCTTAATTCCAGTAATGAGGCGATTATTCTCGTTAATCGTGGTTTCGAGACTCGTTCCTGCTTTACCGCGCGTCAGTTTACTAATGCGTCGCCAGAGGAGCATCGTCGTTACCATCAGGCCGATTGATATCATCACCGCCACCCTTGAAAGGACATCGAGCGCGTTCATATACCCTGCATACTAGCCTATCGAAGTCGTTTGTTCAATGGTATAGTGCGGCCATGTTTAGCAAGCGTTCTAAAAGGATTTTTCTCGACCACGCATCAGGTACGCCAATCAGCGAATCGGTAAAGCGAGCTATGAATAGGTTTGGCACCTCGGTAAATCCTGGTGGCATCTATAAAGAAGCCGTTGCTGCTAAGGTGACTCTTGAAACTTCGCGACGAGATATTGCGGCCTTGTTTGGTGCTTTGCCAGATGAAATCGTGTTTGTTCCTGGTGCGACCGAAGCGAACAACCTCGCCATCATGGGTACCGTCAAAGCCTGGCAAGATAATCATCCAGATGAAATCCCACATATCATCACGACAGCCATTGAACACGCGTCGGTTCTCGAGCCTTTTTGTGAACTTGATCGCGAAGGCGCAGAGGTAGATTATCTGCCCGTTGATCGCGAGGGAAGAATTAATCCTCGTGAACTTCGTAACCTAATCAAACCTAATACGGTTTTGGTATCGATCGCCTATGCGAACGGAGAAATTGGCAGTGTAGAAGATATGAGATCAATTGCGAAATCAATTCGCCACGCACGCAAAGAACAGGGAAGTGCGTATCCCGTCTTTCATACCGATGCCGTGCAAGCGACCTTGTATCTGGCTGATCTTGATGTGAGGCGCCTAGGGGTTGATCTGATGACGATCTCTGGAGCCAAAGTCTATGGGCCTAAAAAGTCAGCGGTCTTGTATCTAAAGAGGGGAACCACTATCATCCCGATAACCTTTGGTGGAAATCAAGAATCAACATATTGGCCTGGCACCGAAGACGTCGCGAACATTGTCGGTTTAGCCGTGGCTTTGGACGAGGCGAGATCGAGGCAAGAACAAGAATCAGATCGTCTTGTTGCCGTTAAAGATTACGCGATTACCTGGATTCAAGACCACCTTTCGGGTGTTACCATCAATACTCCACAAGAGGGTGAGGTATTGCCTCACATCGTGAACCTCAGTATTGATGGCATTGATCACGAAGAATTGGTGATTAGGCTCGACGCCAAGGGAATCGCCGCCAGCGTGAAATCCGCCTGTAAATCGGGCGAGGAAGGCGACTCGCACGTGATTCGGGCGATCGCCAAGGGCGATCGCCCTACCGGCTCGATTCGTTTCTCAATGGGACGAACAACAACAAGGCAAGATATAGATAGGGTAGTGAAAGAATTAGAGGGGATTGTTGATGAGATGAATAATACCTATAAAAAATATTACTAAAATCAAAAAACCAGCGAATTTCGTTGTCAGCTTCGGCGCTCGGACAATCATCGCCCGACTTGGACGCCTCACGTCCTCACGCCTCGCTTCCTCGAACTTCATTTGGTTTTTTGATTTAGACGAAATCTTTATGTAGGTATTGATTGACAAATATTATTATATATGATAATATTCTATTTGAAAACAGAATATAAAACTTTTAAATAAAATAAAATGAAAGCAATCAAAATGATCAAAGGTTACACCATAGCCTTTAAAAAGGAAGGTGTTACTCGAGTAGCATACTTCAATGAAGAAAAAAAATTTATCAACCTAGTGGGACAAAAAAGATTTGACGATCTGCTGTCCGAGGGGTATGAAATGTACTCAGTAGAGGAAGATGATTTTAAATTCCCAGAGCTGTGGAAGTATCATCATGTTTGGGGGCGCGGTAAATTCTCCAAAATAGGAATGAAGTGGAGAATAGGTATGAATAGATGGGTTGAACAACACATTTGTTCAGGATCTAGCGCTCAGAAAATCCCCAGCTCCTGGGAGTGTTACGATAATAACACTCCTGCAAATGCAGAATTCATACAAAAAAATTATGAATTTGCAAAAGAATTTTGCAGAGAGAATAGTATCTCGAATTCTGTATTTAACGAGATTCGTGTGCTACATTACATGAGTCTTCCGTGGACAGAGCATCAGTACATTATTAGAGCCGTATTGGATACGGTTAAAGAATTAGAAGCTCTGTAATCCAGGATTATTTCACAACAGAATAAAATTCTCATCGAGATAACCCATTCAACTTATGTTGTTTGGGTTTCTTTTTTTACATATAAAATTGGTATACTTCGTGTATGAAAAAGACCTTTGGAGTTTTGTTAATCTTCGGCCTCCTAGGGCTCGTTGGTTGGCTTGGTTACCAGCACCGGGAAGCCAACAGCATCATTCATGATTTAAACAGCAGGCTCACGTTGACAACCAGTGAAGCTAGCCAGGTAGGCAGCCTCGAAGAGAACGTTCAAGAGTTACAAGAACAGCTTACCCAGCGAGAGAAGGTGTACACAATTCTCGCAGGTGGTGACATCATGCTCGACCGTGGGGTTGAAGCGGCACTGAAACGAGATAACCTTGGTTATGAGGCAGCGTTTGATTTGATTCGTGATGATCTCAGGGATTACGACCTGGTATTTGCTAACCTCGAGGGTTCAATCAGTGATGTTGGTGCTGATACTGGCAAGGCCTATTCATTTCGTTTTGAACCCATCGTGGCTGACGCTTTAGCTAGCGCAGGGATTGATATCGTATCACTTGCCAATAATCACATGCTTGATTGGGGAAGGGAATCACTGTGCGAAACCACCAGACACCTCGACCACGTTATGGTCGCGCATGTCGGTGCGGGTTGTGATCGTACTGCCGCCGAAGCACCCTACCTCGTGAACCTCGGTGATACCACGCTTGCGTTTCTGGCCTATACTGAATTCTACCAAGGCGCCCATGCTACGACCGATCGACCCGGGATTACCGAATATGATCTTGATATCATTACTGATCGTATTAAGACTTTGAAGCAGCGAGACGGAATTGATCTGGTGTTCGTATCGATGCATTGGGGTACGGAATATAAACCACGGGCGAATGATACCCAGGTACAGATTGGGCAACAGTTGGTTGATGCCGGCGCCGATGTTGTGATCGGGCACCACCCACACGTTACCCAGGAAATTGAACGCTATGATGAGGGCTGGATTATTTATTCATTAGGGAACTTTGTGTTCGATCAAGATTGGTCAGCTGCGACGATGCAGGGATTATTAGCCGAGATTGTTATAAAAGAGGGAAAGGTTGATGATGTTGTTCCTAGGGCAATCCAGTTAAATAATCGCTATCAGCCTTCCCTTGTGCTAGAGTGAGAAAAATAACTTTACAACGTCTAAATTATGAACAAAGAAGGATTAATACAGGCGACCCTTGTCTATCCCCTTCGTGATAACAAAGTTTGGCTTGCACGAAAACAGAAAAAGGTTGCCGCGGGTCTGTATAGTGGGTGGGGAGGTAAAAAAGAACCACATCACCAGTCTATTACTGACACCGCTGTAGAAGAACTCGATGAAGAAAATGACTATGGAATTCAGTATCGACGAGAAGATCTTATCCCTCGTGCTGTGATTGACTTTACTTTGAATTACTCAGAAAAACCAAGTTTTGCAATGAAGGTATTCATCTATGTTTTAAATGGTTTTGAAGGAGAACTCGGAGATTCTGATGAAATAAAAGATCCACAATCTTTCAGTCTCGACGAAGTGCCTTACGACCAGATGTTACCTGATAATATACTTTTTTTACCCCAAGTACTTGATTTAGAAGTCGAGCCATTTATAGGTGAAATCGTATCTCAGGACGGAAAGATAGTGCAAAAACACCTAGAAACAATTAGTAAAGACGAGATTTATAGAATATTTGAAGAGAACTAATAGTCCACCAAGGTGGGCTATTTAACTTAAATTTCACTTATATGAAAAACTTGTCAAAAAATACCTTGGGTATATAATTCGGATGTACTCATTACTCGAAACTAATAACTCATAACTTTCCCATGCCTCCATTTCATAATTTCACCAAGAAAGCCAAAGAAGTCATTCGCCGCTCGCACGAGTTGGCTATTGAGCGTGGTCAAAACCATGTAAACGCCATCCACCTTTTGGCCGCTTTACTGACCCAGGATGAAAGTATCGTCGTCTCGGTCCTCGAGAAACTGCAGGTGGATCCAAACACCTTCACCGACGCCATTATCGACGAGGTTGATGACCTTGGCGGGGAAGAGACCGTCGATACTTTGGCTTCATCGGTACAGATGTATCTGACGCCTGACCTTGCTCAAATCATCGAACGATCAATGAAACTGGCCAAGGAAATGAACGACGAGGTGATTTCAACCGAACACCTTTTTTTGGCGCTCTTTGATGTTGAAAATGCGGCGCAATCATTCCTCGAAGACGCCGGTATCGAACGCAAAAAAGTCGCAAACACTCTCGAAGCTCTTCGCAAAGAAGAAGACAGACTCGAGACCAGTTTTGGCAAAGAATTCAGAAACCTCGCAAAGTTCTCTCGAAACCTCACCGAGTTAGCTAGCAAGGATAAACTTGATCCGGTCATTGGCCGCGACAAAGAGATCATGCGTTTGGTGCAGATTCTCTCACGTCGTACCAAAAATAATCCTATTCTCATTGGCGAACCAGGTACTGGAAAAACCGCCGTCGTTGAGGGTCTCGCGCAGCGTATGGCCAAGGGTGACGTACCCGAATCTCTTCGTGGAAAAGAACTCGTCCTTCTTGATCTTGGGCTCTTGCTTGCAGGGACTAAATACCGTGGTGAATTTGAAGAGCGTTTGAAGAAAATCATGCGCGAAATTGAATCGTCCGAAGGTAAGGTGATTCTCTTCATTGACGAGATTCACACCATGATTGGTGCGGGTGCGTCAGAAGGTGCTATGGATGCCGCCAATATGTTGAAACCTGCGCTCGCCCGGGGCGAGTTCCGCGTGATCGGTGCGACGACCTTGGCCGAATACCAGAAACATTTTGAACGTGATGCGGCCTTGGTCAGACGATTCCAGCCCATTACTGTTGCTGAACCATCGATTGATGATGCGGTGGCGATTTTGCGTGGGCTCAAGGCGCGCTACGAGCTGTACCATGGGGTGCGTATTACTGATGATGCGATTGTGTCGGCGGTAACCCTGTCGTCTCGCTATATTACGAATCGTTATTTGCCTGACAAAGCCGTTGACTTGATCGACGAGGCAGCATCAGCTTTGAAGATTTCGCTTGAAAACAAACCACCGGTCCTCGAAGAAGCCCATCGCACCATTACGAGGCTCGAGATTGAAAAAGAGGCTCTGGTTAAAGACGTCGAAAAGGATGATCAAGCAGCTAAAGATCGCACGAAAAAAATCGATCAAGAAATCGCTGACCTTCGCGAAGAGACGCGCGAACTTGAATTAAAATGGAAGAATGAAAAAGCGATCCTTACGACCATCGCTGAATTGAAAGAACAACTCGAACGATATCGTCTCGAGGCTGAAACCGCCGAAGCTGATGGAGACCTTGGTAAGGTAGCTGAACTGATTTACGGCGCAATTCCTGCAACCGAAAAGCGCCTCGAACGAGAATCAAAGAAACTCATCCGCGTACAGAAAAAAGAACGCATCCTCCGCGAAGAAGTCGGTGAAGAAGACGTCGCTCACGTGGTCGCAAAATGGACTGGGGTGCCGGTTACGAGAATGCTTGAGGAAGAAACTTCGAAATTGGCCCGCATGGAAGAAGATCTCAAAGAGCGGGTCAAGGGTCAAGACGAAGCTATCCAAAAAATCGCGCACGCCATTCGTCGTTCACGCGTCGGTATTGGTGATCCAAATCGACCGATTGGATCATTTATCTTCCTTGGCCCGACGGGAGTAGGAAAGACCGAATTAACCAAGGCTCTGACCGAATTTATGTTCGATGATGAAAAGGCGCTCGTTCGCGTTGATATGTCAGAATTTATGGAGAAGCATTCAGTTTCAAAATTGATTGGTTCACCGCCGGGTTATGTCGGCCACGAAGAAGCCGGACGATTCACCGAAGCCGTCCGTCACAGGCCATATTCAGTGTTATTGTTCGACGAGATTGAAAAGGCACACCCAGACGTCTTTAATATCCTCCTCCAGGTCCTTGACGATGGGCGTTTGACCGATGGAAAGGGTCGCACAGTGGACTTTAAAAACACCGTTATCATCATGACCTCGAACCTCGGATCACAGCATTTGAAAAAGATGCAGTCGATTGGATTTTCGGATAATAGTGAAGGTCAAAGCTACGAAGCTACCAAGGAAAAGGTTATGGAATCCTTGCGTGATTTCTTTAGACCTGAATTTTTGAACCGTTTGGATGAAATCGTGATTTTCGACACATTATCGAAAGATGTGATTAAGGAAATCGTCGAAGCCCAGCTCGCTTTGGTTACCGAACGATTGGCGAAAAAGTCTTTAACCGTTAGTTATACCAATGATCTGATTGATCATCTGGCTGAAAAAGGCTTTGATCCACAGTATGGTGCGCGACCTTTGAAGCGGCTCATTCAGAACGAGATCCTGAACGATGTCGCGCTTAAGATGGTCAAGCGCACCCTCGTCGAGGGAGACAAGGTCGTCGTCGACTTCAAGGATGGTGCGGTGGTGGTGTCAAAGAAGACGAGGCCGGCCAAAAAGTCCACGAAGATGAAGAAAAAGGTTGCGGTGTAAAACACCCACTTGGGCAACTCGATAAGGTTTAGCTTACCATATAGAATTATTTTTGACCTTGCGTAGCTTGTCTATAACCCCCCCCTTTTTTTGTTAGTTTCGCTGTTCCAGATAATCTTGGATTTGTTTTCTTAATTTAAAGACTTCGTCCAGACTTTCTTCTTTTGCTTGATTAAGTTTTTCTTCATCTAAGATAGTTTTCCCTTGTTTGCTTTCATCAAGATAATCCCACAGAACATCTTTACTTATTCCGTATTTCTCGGCAACGTGGGTAATTGGGTGTATTTGTTTTATATCAACCTCGTTTATGATCGGACCTCGAAAATCGGGGCTATAGAGTTCCATAACTTGACCATAGACAATAGGTGAGGTTTTTTCATTTTTTGCATAGAATTCAGAAACTCTTGCTTTTGCGTGTTCTCCTGTCACGTGAAATTCATCACGTAGTTTATCGGTAAGCGGCAAGGTAAAAACATCAATTACATTTTTTCTAATTAAGAAACCGTGTTTTCTAAAAGTCTTTCCAATTGAACCACCGTCTCTTATCTCAGAGTCAATTTGATATAAAAGATCGTCACTCTTATCATAGGTCAAAAAGGTCAACGCGTAAGTTCGAGATATGTTTTCTTTATCTTGAAGGTGGGCTTCCCTGATAGCAGGTTCTTGATGTTTGCTCCTTACGTCATCATGTCGTAAGACCTTGGCGTGTATTTCGCCGTATTTCTCTTCTAATACATCAGTATGCAATCTGTCTTTAGTTGGAAAATGTTCAAGTTTTCCCATCATATATTTCTATAATACCAAAGTTTAATAGTTTTAGTCATCGAGTGTCCTTATGTTTTTGTTCAAAGCCGTACCTTGTATCATATTGACATATATAGTTATTTATATATAATACATATAAAACTTTAAAAATTATAAAGATGAAGCAACTACCAAAAAAACGGTGGTTGCTCCACGGTAAAAAAGCATTCTACTACTTCGCAACGATTGTTGGAGTGATTTGTGCCTATTATTTCAATAGTTCACAAATTGAAAGAGCAGAAGAAACAGTCAGGGGTATTTCTCTTGGCATGTATATCTCTTTTAACCTCAGTATGATTCTTAGCCTTATACTTTCATTTCAGGCGAAGAATTGGAATCTCATTCTTCAGTTTCTCGCTTGGGTTCTTGGAGGTATCATACTTATTTGTTTTGTTTTTCTGAGAGTAGAAGACTATTCATGGTTGGTTATGGATACCATCATACTATCGTGTGCCTTGAGCGGATTAATATTCACAATCGCTCGATCTCTAACAAAACATGTTAATTTTTTTAGAGACAGCGCGACCAAGGGACTTAATGGTATTTTCCTAAAATCCATACCCCAATTTGGTCTTGGTATTCTTATGATCATTCAAGGATCGGGTGAAGGACTAACGTTTGTCGCAATTTTTGTTGGACACGTATCTATTCTTATGAGGTTAATAATTGTTTGGTCTGAAAAAAAGAATCGAGAGCGATGGGTAAGGAGAGCCGACGAGTGGAACTTAATATCGTGGGCATTTGTAACCCTAGTTTGGGTAATTAAAGAAGTATTGTAAAAACCCCAAAGTATTGGGGTTTTATCTTGCATTAAAAGGATTCAGTCACAGATAGATTGCGATGCAATCTTCCGCGACCCCGGCTCGCCCGTCCTGCTTCACTACGTTCAGATCGGACATGGCTCCGCCTTTCGAATCCCTACGAACGTGACGCAGGTCACGTTCTCCCGGCCAAAAATAAATACCCGAATGGGTATTTATTTGTGCGCCGGGAGGGATTCGAACCCCCGTAGACGATTGTCGCAGGATTTACAGTCCCGTGCATTTGACCACTCTGCCACCGACGCATTTAGTATTCTTTTCAAAAAGCAGTACTTTTTAAAAAAGAACGGAACGAGTATAACACAGAGCCTTGTTTTTGCCAGACCAGCCTTGTTATTGGGGTGTGAGGCGGGGTATACTGTAATTATGACATCACAGGTACGAATGATTCGCGATCTCTTCGTCGCCTACGCTGGCCTCGTTCTCTTGTTTAACTTTGTAGTACTTTTTTTCATAAAGTTACCGGGCCTCCAGCTGTTCTTTTCATCCTTGTGGGTCCTTGGTCTTATTGCGGTTGCCCTACACGTTGATACGGGGCGCAAAGTGGTCTGGTGGGGTGCCCTTGTCCTATCAATCCTCGGGGTAGTTAGACCTATTCTTGAATTTTTGTTCTCGTTCTGGGTGCCGGACGCGGCACATCATTTGTTCCCGTACCTCACCCCCGCCTTTGGTATTGTTGGATTCATTATGATGTCGTGGTGTCTCATATTGATTCTACGCCACGACGTACAAAAAGAATTTACTAAAAGTTAATCTCTCATCGTATCATCTCGTTATGAACTACCACCGCGTACAAACACAATTTATTCTTCTCTTTATTGCTATTGTTGCTATGACCTTCTCAGCGATCCCTTTTATTGATGGGGCTACCGTTGATTTGTCTGATGCTTATGCAAAATCAAAAATGACCACCATCCAAGGTGAGATGTTCTTTTACCAACAGAGCAAGGGTTCGTTCTACCAGGCCTGTTCAAAGGGATCAATCAGCATCGTCGTTGATGAATTGATCGAGGAATACGGTAAACGCATCACCTGCGAGACGGAACCCCCTCGATTTCAACAGATGATGGTGTGTACCCAGTTGCGGTCTGATTTCCATTATTGCGTTGATGGAGACGGAGTCTCGTGTGAAAGCCGCGAAATCCCGCCTCGTGTTCATAGCTGCAAGCAAGCTGCCGAATTCAACGCCCTTCGTTGATTTTTTTCGGACGATAGGGTAAGGTGGTGGTCATTAAAGGCCTTTACCAAGGGCATTAAGATTACGCATATGTCACAAGATAACCTCATTACTCTATACAACAGCGATGCCGACGAGCATGTGGTAACCAAGCGAAACAAGAAAAAGTTCGCTAATGCCGATAAACTCTCGCTCGTAAAATTCAGCAAGAAGTTGAAAAAACGGGTCACCTTTACCGAGACCAAGAAGATGCACAAGAAAAAATAATTCTTGTGTAAAGAAAACAGCTCATCACGAGCTGTTTTCTTTGTGCGGGCCCACTAGGATTTGAACCTAGGTCAACGGTTTTGGAGACCGCTATTCTACCACTGAACTATAGGCCCTTGTTTTAAAAAATAGAGCGAAACTCTATGGTTATCCAATATACAGGAATCGTCGAAAATATCTACACAAAAAGCCATCTGTGAAGATAGCTTTGTTGTGGGATTACATCAATAACAGGGCAATGCTACATCCCAGAGCTACGAGACCTGAAATCGCAAGCGGGAGGTTGTTACCCTTGAATCCAAGCTTAGTCAGGTGTGATACGAAAGCACCTAACATCAGAATTCCAATTCCGATCGCTCCGATGTCGCTGGTTTTTGGGATGAGGATAAGAACACCAAAAATCAGTTCCAAAATCCCCGTCCCGAGGCGTCCATACTGTTCAGGAAGACCCAACATCTGTAGTCGCTCGAACAATTCTTTTGATTCAGGATGGCCGGTAAATTTATAACGCAAAGTTTGTAGCACAATAAGAGCTGGCACGATGCGCAGAATCCAGGTGATAATCATACTTTTTTATTTTATCACGATTTTGATAGAAATTGGACAACCATCTGTTTGATAGCTTCCTGATCTGCCAGCGGATTAAACCAATAAATATCCTTATTTCGTTTGAACCAAGTGCGCTGACGTTTGGCGAACCTGCGAGTTGCGGTTGATAATTCATTAATCATATCTTGGTAGCTTAATTCTCCCTTGAGATACCTCGCCATATATCGGTATTCGAGCCCCAGTTCTTTCATCCGGTCATAGGACAATCCCGATGCGCAGAGATGTTTGGCCTCGCCCAGCATGTCCTGGTTTTCGAGACGGTCGACGATGCGCTGATGGATGCGTTCATCAAGAATTTCTTTCGGAATATCAATTCCAATGAATAGGGGGTGGTAATTACTATTAGCTTTTTTCTGTGGGACAGCACCGAGGTATTCTACGATTTCAAGAGCTCGTATCAACCTGACTTTATTTTTTGGATCAATAATCTTTGCACGATCAGGATCTCGTCGTCGTAGTTCGGCAAAAAGGTCGTCCTCGCTTCGATTTTTGAGTTGTTCTCGTAAGGTATCATTCGGCGGTACCTCGGGGAACATCTGACCGTACACCAACGCATCAATGTACATCCCAGTCCCACCACAAATGATTGGTACCTTTTTACGATCAATGATGTCGTTGATGACCCTTGTCGCCTCGCTCACATAGCGGGCAACCGTATAGCGATCATTTGGGTCGGCGACATCAATCATATGGTGGGGAATCCTTTGAGTTTCTTCGGCGGTGACTTTGGCTGATCCAATATCAAGTCCTCGGTAGACTTGCCGTGAATCGGCTGAGATCACTTCACCGTTGAAACCTTGTGCCAGATGAATCGCCAGACTGGTTTTTCCCGTCGCGGTTGGTCCAAGTATGACGAGAATCTTTGGTTTTTTATTGAACAGGCGATAAAACCATTGCATACTGGTTCACTATAAGCTAATTAGGGTAGATGGGATATTTGATATTTCATAAAAATAATATAAAATAAATTTCAAACCAAAAACAAACAACACAATAATGACTAACATAGTATTTGATGATATTAAAAAATTTTGTGATGATCCCACCAAGGACAGAGCAATAACATTGCACCAAAAATATCCAACCGTTCTCCTCGAGGAATCGTGGATGAGCAAATATGACTGGTATTCGCACACCGATTTTTTGACGAAACTTGGTTGTAAGCGTGCTTTCCTGAGGATGAACCAACTCATTAAATTTCGCGCTGATCTCTTGAAAGAGGGGATTAAACCCACTTGTGGTTGTATCAAATGTTCAAAAGAAAAGATGCGTCGGCTGGAACAATTAAATTGTTGAAAGACAAAACGGGAGATATCGTCCGGTTTTCTAATAGGTTGTCATTAATTGACAAGATATCTTTTGTTGTCTAATATAATTACAAACCTAAAACTGCTTAACCATGAGAGCAAAAACTCAATCACTGACAATCAAGAAACGAAATCATATTATCGAAAGAATTGATGGATTCCTTGAAGAAAAGAATCCAAAGCGTAAGGTGGCCTTGGCTCAATCTTTGAGCTTTGATCATCAAACCGAACTTGAAGAAATCTTTTTGGAAGAAAAATCTCAAAAAGAATTTATGATCTTTCTTGCTTGCGTAGGTATGTATCGTGCTGTTCGCAGGGTTGATGCCTACCTGCGATCTGTTCGAAAAGCACGATCTTTTCTGAAAAAATGGATCAAGCAAGGAATTGGCGCCAAGCAGGAATTGATGGCTGAAATTCTTGCGCGGAATGAAATTCCCGCGAAATTGATTCTCGAATGAAAGCAAGACCCGTCGCAGGACGGGTTTTCTTTTTGCTTAAATACACCAACTTTGACTTATCCACAGTGGGGTGAGGTTTCATGTTTGCACCATAATGTGGGATGAAGTAGAATACAAGTGGGATGAAGTGGTAGATAACAGTGAAA
>JAGQMP010000001.1 GCA_020428585.1 Patescibacteria group bacterium | reverse complement strand
ACAGTGAAACGCCTAACAACGTATTCATGTAGCAATGAATTCTCCTGTTGCACTGTTATCTACCACTTCATCGATACCATCACAACGCACCCACGATTCGCGAGATCTGATTGCTTGACCCTTCGCTTATGCTTATTGGAGAACACACCCACACGCTGGATACCAAAAAACGGTTGTCCTTACCGTCAAAGTTCCGCAAGGAACTTGGAAAGACGATTGTCGTTACCAAGGGGCTTGATGCTTGTCTCTTTGTCTATTCAGTCAAAGAGTGGAAAAAGTTCCAAGACAAACTTGGGGAACTCTCTATGGGGCAGGGCGATACACGTGCCTTCTCGAGGTATTTCCTCGGAGGCGCGGTGGAAGTCGACATCGATTCAGCTGGACGTATCTTGATTCCTGATTTCTTGAAAAACCTCGCAGGGTTGAAATCAAAAGTCATGGTCGTCGGATTAGGCTCTCGAGTCGAGCTATGGGACGAAAAGAAATGGTCGAGTTACCAATCAGCATTGGAAAAGAAGGCCGACCTGGTAGCCGAGAAATTGGGCGACATCGGAATGATCTAGAATTATGTCGCTCCATCTTTCGGTACTTATGGACGAAGTCCTCGAAGGTCTTGATCTGAACCCTGGCGATACGATCGTTGACGGTACGATCAATGGCGGGGGGCACGCAGTGGCCATCGCAGCCCAGCTTGGACTCTCGGGACATCTGATTGGGATTGATCAGGATCACTACGGTCTTGAGGTCTCAAAAGGACGACTTGCCAACGTTGAACCGCGAATTGATCTGGTGCACGATAACACGCGTAATCTTGATCGGATTCTCGACGACCTTGAGATTGACCTCGTTGACGGGATCCTGCTTGACCTCGGGTGGAGCAGTAACCAATTCGAAACGCCAGAGAGGGGATTCTCGTTCAGGCACGAAGGGCCGCTCCTCATGACCTTGTCAGATGATCCGACCAAAGCCGCATTCACTGCGCACGAAATCGTGAACCAATGGTCAGAGGAATCGCTTGTTGATATTCTGGTCGGCTACGGTGAAGAACGTTTCGCCAAGAGAATCGCCAAAACTATCGTCGAGGTGAGAGAACAGCATCCTATTGAGACGACCACTCAACTGGCGGATCTCATAGCTTCGGCGATCCCGAACCGATTCAGGAAAAAGGGGATTCATCCAGCCACGCAAACCTTCCAGGCCATTCGCATCGCCGCAAACGATGAAATGGGCGCCTTGAAAGACATCCTCAAAAAGGGATTCGAACGGCTCGCACCAGGTGGCAGGATGGTCGTCATCTCATTCCACAGCGTTGAAGATCGTATCGTAAAGCAGGCCTTCAGAGGCCACCAAGAGTCGGGCAGGGCAGAGGTACTCACCAAACGCCCCATTACCGCAGGCGACACAGAGCTCGCCGAAAACCCCCGCGCGCGCAGCGCAAAACTTCGCATCTTACGAAAACTATGAACACCATCATTACACACATGAATAAGGACAGCAGAAAAAAACAGCTCTTTCGGCTGCTTGCCGCTGGTATCGTAACGTCGTTCGTGTTGTATGGTTTTGCGATTGCGCACACGACCCTGGCCATTGCTGACGCGGATGCTGACAACCAAGCGATTACCGACCTTGAAACAAAGATCGCTGAACTTGAAGCGACGTACTTTGCCATGGTGAATAATCTCTCGATCGAACAAGCCGAAGAGGCCGGTTTTCGCGAGGTGCGTGATGTCCGCTATGCCCGCGTAGGGGGACCAACCGCGGTTGCTTACAACTTATAATCTATGGTGACCATGAAACCAAAAGAAGGTAAACAGTTTCTGGTCCGAATGCGCGTGGTCTTTGGATTCATGGTGCTGGCAGGATTCGTACTTATTGCGAATCTTTTTTACATTCAAATCACGAACGGTAGCCGTTTCCGCGCCCAAGCTGATGGTCAGTATGTCGTATCAACCTACAATTCGTTCGAACGCGGGTCGATTTACCTCGAAGACAAAGACGGCACCCGGGTGACCGCAGCAGGGCAAAAATCTGGTTACAAGGTATCAATCAATCCCAGCACCTTTTCGGCCGATCCAGATGATATTACTGAGAAGATTCAATCAATCGTGCCTGATTTTGACCCACAGGTCCTGATCGATGCCTTGTCACGTGAAAACCGCACCTACGTCGAGATTGTGAATCAATTGAACAAAGAAGATGGCGAAGCCTTAAAAGAAATACTCGGCAAGGCAGCTCAACTGCATGCTGAAAAATGGCGGGTGTACCCATTGGGCGGTTCAGCCGCGCATGTCCTTGGATTTTTAGGTTACGAGGGGGACGATTATAATGGTCGCTATGGTCTTGAACGTCAGTACGAAGACACCTTGAAAAGGGAGGACGTCGACGTGTACACGAACTTTTTTGCGCGCATTTTTCACAATGTCGAGACGTTTGTCGATCCTGACAAGGTTCCCGAAGGCGATATCGTCGCGACGATTGATCCCGAGGTGCAATTATTCCTCGAACGAGAACTTTTTGGAGTTTACGACACCTGGAGTTCAGCATCAGTAGGAGGCATCATCGTGAATCCAAAAACCGGCGAGGTCTACGCCATGGGAGCGGTCCCTACCTTTGACAACAACGACTTTTCCGAAGAAGCTATTTCGGTGTTCAAGAACCCCTTGGTCGAGAACGTCCACGAGATGGGATCAATTATGAAGCCATTGATCGTCGCCATGGCGATTGATTCCAATAGTATCGATCCAGATACCCTCAGTTATTACGACACCGGTTCGGTCGAGGTCGGTATTTCAACGATCAAGAACTTTGACGGTCGCGGTCGCGGGTGGGTCGATACGCAGGAGATTTTGAATCAGTCCTTGAACACGGGTATGGTGTATATATCCAGCAAGATCCCCAAGGAAACCTTCCGCGATTACATGGGGCGTTATGGATTCACCGGGAGGACGGGGATTGATCTACCGAGCGAAGGTAAAAACCTAACCGGAAACCTCTCGTCGAATCGTGATATTGAATTTGCCAACATGTCGTTCGGGCAGGGAATTGCTGTGACCCCGATTGCCATGGCGCGCGCGCTCTCATCCCTTGGGAACGGAGGAACCCTTGTGACCCCGCATGTGGTCAAGGAAATCGACTACACCAACGGGTTTACCAAACACCTCGATTACGAAGCTGAGTCATCGGTCGCCATCAGTTCCGAGACTTCGGAAAAAATATCCCAGATGTTGGTGAATGTGTTTGATGCCTATCGTGATGGTGGGGTAAAGTTGCCCGGCTACAGCATCGCGGCGAAAACCGGTACCGCCCAGATCCCAAATCCGGCAGGTGGGTACTATGATGACCGGAACCTGCACTCGTTCTTTGGATATTTTCCGGCCTATGATCCAGAATTTCTCGTGTTCCTTTACACCGTCCACCCAAAGGGCGTCAGGTACGCGTCACAGACCTTGATTGATCCCTTCCTCGATACGGCAAAGTATTTGATTAACTACTACGATGTCCCGCCGGATCGATAAAACACACCTTAAATAGGTGGTTTTTTGTTACAATAATGACGTTATGAGTATCAGATCAGACAAACTTCACCTCTCGCACCTTGTTACGCACGAGACCAAACGTCGTGCGTTGTTGAAGTTTGCCTTGGTGGTGGCCTTGTTCGCAGGGTACTTTGGCGTTATTGCGTACCGCTACGGCGTGAAAGAGGGGATTTTTGTCACCGCGGGTACCTGGTCGTTCTTTGTCTTGTGTACGCCGATTGCTGATGCGGGATTTCTGTTGGATTTTCCTTTGCGGTTGATTACCCGCGTCCGCATGCTGTATTCCGAGCTAGCCGTGTGGATGATTGCTATTTTGGTGAATATATGGATTTTGGCCGTGAATCCCGAGGTTTATGACACGACCAAGCTCCTCTCGTTATTGCACTATATCATTGAACACCCGTTTCCGATGTGGTCGATTATCGTGGTGTCTGCCATTGGCACCTTTCTATCGGTGAAATTCGGGGATGAATTGATCGATACCATCCGCCACCATGAACGAGATTATTACCACCGGCACAAACGCCGTCACCGCCTGTGGGTGATGGTCTTTGTCTTTGTATTACTATTGATTATCTACAACTTCCTTCTCAGGCAGTTGGGGGTTGAATTGCCGGTGTAACCGCTGTATAGATTTATGAATGACGAAAAAGAAAAATTAAAAACCCAGTTACAAGATGAGTATCCAATTGTCTACGAATGGCATGATGGGCCTAATGTTGAATACGAAGAACACGAACATCAAGGAAGAGTTAGTTTCTATGTCGTTGAGGGTTCTGTCACCTTCATGGATGGAATCGACAGAACGGTATCAGCAGGCGAACGCTTTGACGTGCCACCAAAGGTAAAACACAGCGCTAAGGTGGGACCCGAGGGCTGCACCTATATCGTTGGGCAGGAAATTGAAGGGGATGCGTGAAGGATTCTAATTTAGACAGGATTGATTAAAAATTGACATTTACAAAAAAATAAAACAATATAAATAAAAAGTAAAAACTTAATTTAAGTACTATGGAAAATAGACTAATCGCGTCTCTCGGCTCGCTGATGGGATCTTTTGATCAATTTAATGTAACTGTATCGGAAAATCCTCATCGAGATGTCGAACGGATTCTCTGGAATAACTTCTTTTCTAAAACGGATGAAAAAATATATGACAAGACGATTGCCGATAAGGATGCTTTCTTCAAACACGTTTGCGGGATTGATTTTTGTGCTTTTGAACGATTAACCAAGGTGTCTTGGGAACATATGTTTAGGGCTTCTTTCATTAATCATGAATTATTTCCACAAGGGGGAATGAAGATTGTTAATCCTTGGCAGCACATTATCATGAGCTCTGCTGTCTATAGCGACCCGACTTATTTCCTTGGACGCAATGATTTATTCACTTTTGAATATTCACATACTGGTAAGGAATTTGTCTTGATTGATGGGATCTTGTACCTGTATGGTGAGGCCCAAGTTATCGGTGATCGACCTTATCGTCCCGATCGCACGACGCCACATGTTCGCGTTTTGCAACCAACATTTCTCATTGATGAACGGTTGTTGCCCTCACTTGTTGAACAACCTAATTGGAACGAAGTCGTAGAAATTATTTACACCTTGTATTACCTTAGTTCGCATGACGGCATGATTCATTCGCTTTTCATGGAAACTGATAAAAGTATCCGAAGAACGATCGAAACTGACCCTATTATGAGAAAGCTTAATGAACAGCACTACTACTGCTATGACATGTACGAGATGAATTTCGCGAGGATGATGAGGGCGATATTCAGCCTGGCTGATGAAGCGAATCCATCATTAAACAATGATCTAAAACTTTTGTGGGGATCGGTATCACAGCTTTCTTCCACGTGGCCCATGGTATTACGAAAGTATGTCACCTTTATTGCCACCGAGCGCCTTTCAAGGTTAATAAAAACCACTAAGGCGATGTTCACGAATGACCGATATATGGGTGGAGTGCCATTGAAAAATAGTGCTGAAGTTCCTGTATTCAAGATCGAAGATTTTTACCTCTACGAAATCATCCACACCATGCCGGAAAGAGAGGCCCTCGTCCACCTCGATGGATATCGAGGAACGATTGGTGAGATTTCCTACGAAGACATGACAAAATTTATGTGTAACTGTTACCCAAAAAGCTAGCTTGATGCTAGCTTTTTTGTGAAGTTATTGATCCAAGAATGAGATAAAATTTGAAATAATAGATAATATACTTTACTTGCATAAAGTGCTTTAGTATGCTAAAGTAGTCAGTATGAATTGGAAAGACCAAAAAAACCAAAAACTGGTAGAGGCTATTTTGTCTCTTGAAACATTTGAAGAAACTAGGGCTTTTTTACGTGACCTTTTGACAGAAAGCGAAATTACAGAGTTTGCAAAACGTTTTCAAGCTGCTGAAATGCTGTCTCGAAAAATACCCTACTCTACTATTGAAGATGAAACGGGACTCAGCTCAACAACAGTTGCGCGAGTTGCTAAGTGGTTAAACAATGGTATGAGTGGATATAAAAGTATTTTAAACAAAATGAACCACCATCACCTTTCTTCTGAAGTGAAGAAAGGATTGTTTTCAAGTTCTTGATAGTATTTGTTTGAGTGCAACCCCTTCTTCATTTCTCTGAAGGAGGGGTTATATTACATGTCCCAAAACATGTATTGTACATTAAAAAATCAAATAATATGATTGAGTTTAAAGAGTTTCCGACAAAAAAGGAGTTGATTGCACCTGTAATCTACAGAGAAACACCCCACCAAACAACTAACAATGGCGTTGTTCTTTCGAACGAAATAACCAATGAACTAAGTAATTTCTTAGCTTTATTTAATAAGTTTCTCAAAGTACAACACGATCCATACTTCAGAATAGATGCTTACTTCGATATCAATACAGGTATGCTGTACATATTAGAGATAAACGCATCGTTTGTTGATGGATGGGGCACTGCTTTGAACCTGGCTCGTGCATCAGAAATTCAAGTAGATCAAGACAAAATAAAGTTTCCTTGTCAGTTTGCAACAACAAACGATGATTATTTGCCAGAACTAGAACTGCTTCAAGAAGAACTAGAATTTGTTGGGCACGAGAAACCAGAGATTATGGGCTGGAATAATTTTACTAAGTACAACCAAGATACCTACCTCTATGGTCGTAACTTGTTTGATCAAGGATTAATTTTCCCAAAAGATGGGATCCGCCTTGATAACAAGCTACACCTTGGTTTGTTTAGTACAGTCTGGGATGGAAGACTTGTAAAAATACCCACCCATTATATGAGTACGTGTACAGCTTGGGAAGATATCCCAAAAACAACTGTGCTGAAATTTTGTGATAAAGGGAGCACTGAGTCTACACATGCTGGATCAAGTGTTATCTTTGGTAAACCAGAAGGAAAAGCTCGTTTCTTGAAACGCTGTTACAATGATGTCTTACTCTTGGCTCAAGACCATATCAATGCTGAAAAGTTCAATGATAACAATTGTCAATTGGTCATACTGTCAATTGGAGCTAATCCTATTACAGGATATGTCCAATACAGTAGCAAAATGCTCATCAATGACAATTCAACACACGGACCTTTACAGCTTGGGAATTAAAAGTAGCAACAAGGGAGTATGGTACACAAATATCATACTCCCCTTATTTTTATATTATGAAAACAATTATTTTTGACATTGATGGCACACTTACTGATATGTGCCTAATAGAAAAAGCAGTACTTAATAGCATGACAAATTACAAATATTCAAAAGAAATAGAAGATCTGAAAGAAGAAATTTCAGATACCTTTTTAGTATATAAAAAAGTTGCAAAAAATGACTTAAATAAAAAAGATTTTGCTGCCAAATACAACACTGTTTTTAAAAAGCTTTCAAAACAGAAACTGCTTCCAAAAATACCGCAGTACCCCATGGTAAGTTGGATTAAGAAACACAAAACAAAGTACAACTTTGTTTATGCTACAGGGGGTCAGAAATACGAAACTGAGTATGTTCTTCAAAAACTCGATATTCTACAGTATTTTGATTTAAAGAACTCAATAAGTAAAACAACCTGCCGATTTAAAAAGAAGACAGGAATTCCATTTCGCTTAATTAAAAAAGCTTACTCAAATTGTTTTTTAGTAACTGACAGTTATTTTGACTGTTTAGGTGCAAAACTTGAAAATATGCCTTATAAACACATAGGAAAGAAAGATAAAGAAACACTGCACTGGGGTTCTGAAAAATTTTTTGGGTAAAACAAAATACCTAGTAAATACTAGGTATTTTGCGTGGTGACCCTACGGTCTTTGGTCACAGATAGATTGCGATGCGACCCCGACTCGCCCGTCCTGGTCTTCCCCCTCTCTTTGCCAAGAGAGAGGTCATCCATCGGACATGGCTCTCTAGAGCCGTTCGGCACGAGCTAGGCCGCCTTTCGACTCCCCTACGAAAGCAACGCAGGTTGCTTTCGTAGGGTCACGAACAAAAAAACACACCAAGAAGGTGCGCTCATTTTCGTACTCGTGACCCTACGGGGAGTCGCCCACCGCTCTGGATATTTTTACGAACAAGTTCTTTAAATATCTCATCGCCTCGGGCCCGCCGGCTTCTACCGAGCACCTTTCCAAGAGTGCTCGGGCTTCGCAGAAGCCTCTTTTCGAATCCCCGTAGATATCATTACAACGAAAAATACCCAATGCATTCGCATCAGGTATGTAACGTTGTATGTGACCCTACGGGGAGTCGAACCCCGATTACCAGGATGAGAACCTGGCGTCCTAACCATTAGACGATAGGGCCGAAGGGATGAAGATACGTGCTAAGAATATTGCCCATAATGCGATGCTGAAATATTTTTTGCAGGGCAGAGCCCTGGTAAACAATCTTTCAGCAAGCAAAATGGATGATATTCAACGCAGGTTGCTTTAGTCCGAGGCCCTATCGTCGTTTCAACGATAGGGCCATGTTAATTTTGTAGTTATATTGGTTCGACTCACTACGGGGAGTCGGTCACACATCCTCATAATCATAGATTCGCAGGATTATTATGATTATGGGTGCGCGACCCCGCCTCGTTTACCTCACGTTGTTCGGTATAACTGCGGCCTTGCACACCGATCGAAGAATACGCAGGTATTCTTCTTTTCTCGGTGCTCACCCCTCTTACCAGGAGAGAACACTGGCGCCTTACAACGATAGGGCCAATGGGGATATCATACCGATTTTAGGTGTTTTTACAAACAAACAGCGAGCTGGTAACAGCTCGCTGTGAATCATCGGTTAGAATAGTTTGAATACTCCTGAATAGAGCAGTACCATGCTGATCGCGACGAAGATTCCAACCACGACCATCGCGCGGTGCGCTCGCTTGCGCGCTTTTTTGCTAAATACGTTCATAGTATACTCATCATATACCACCATGCCTCGTCGTCAAACAACTCGTCCCAAGAGCCGCGCCATTCATTCCTGGTACGTTCTGGTACCCTTGGCCATTATCTTTGGACTCTTTGCCAAAGGCGCCTATACCTCGTTTGTAAAGAAACGCCAGGCAGATATCGAAAAAGATCGGTATCAGGAACGATTGGATGACCTTGAGGCGACGCGCGCTGACCTTGAGGCCAAGATCGATAAACTGGAAACACAGCGGGGCAGGGAAGACGAGTTCCGGAGTCGTTACAACGTCGTCAAAGACGGCGAGACGATGATCCGTATCATCGACGAAAGCCCCGAAGATGCTTCTCAGTAGACTTGTTCCTTGGTATACTTGCCGTACACTTATTAGATAATCGTTTTAAGCAATATGAAAAACGTAACCATTTATTCAACTCCGACCTGTCACTTCTGTCACATGGCGAAAGATTTCTTTGATGAAAAAGGTGTCACCTATACCGAGTACAACGTCGCCGAAGACGCTGAAAAGCGGGCCGAAATGGTCGAAAAGACCAATCAGATGGGCGTTCCTGTCATCGATGTCGAGGGCGAGATCGTCATCGGGTTCAATGAAGCGAAATTAAAGGAATTGATCGGGATTGAATAGTATCCACAGGACACCTTGCGGTGTTTTTGTTTTTTAGGTTCTCTTTAAGAGAAGTTAGTTGATTTTCTTTAACCCCTGGGAGAGATAGGTCTTTCATAGTTTGTTCCTATCTCTCTTCTTGGGGTAAATAAAAATGACATTTTGATTGGTTAAAGTCGGGGATGGGATACCCATCCCCCTGACCCAATACAATATAATGATAATGGTTGAGATTTCATAATTGAAGTTGATTTGGTTAGTTAGTTGAAAAACCCGCGTCTTCGACCAGCGCGGGCTTTTTTCTTGCGAGATAGTCAGGGGTGGTTATAATCACGATACTGTCCCCATAGTTCAATCGGATAGAACGGCTCTCTCCTAAGGAGCAAATCCAGGTTCGATTCCTGGTGGGGACACAAAAAACAAGGTTTTTTATGG
>JAGQMP010000028.1 GCA_020428585.1 Patescibacteria group bacterium | reverse complement strand
ATTGTTGGAACGACAGTGCGTCGTCGAAATCTTTGGCGTCAGCCGGGTCGATGGTAAAGGTGAGGATTCCTCGCATATCACGACGGTTCGTTCGTTCGTTATCGCTGATACCGGCTGCCTCAAGGGCATGTGCCTCCACATCAACCTGGGGAGGAAAGCTGTAGTCGAAACCTTGTTCAAGGGCGATACCATACATAGCGGCGTCGTTCGAATCAGGTGATCCTAATCGTTTATCAACCCGTCCGACCAATTGTGGTTCGTATTCGGTAATCGTCAAAAAGACTTTTTCGCCGTCCTTGGCATCGTTTCGGTACGCGCTTGGTATGGTAATATCGGGAATCTTTGGATTTTCAGGTTTGACCACACCGTGATCACCAGAGACCTTAAAAATACCGACGAACCCTGCCTGGGCTCGTTCGACGATATTGATAATCTCACCTTCATTGGTTACTTCATTCGTGACCTTCACTGATACGCGATCTTTGTGAAGCGCCGTTCTATGGAGGTGAGGCGGTACTTCGATAACCTCGCCGTTTTCTTTATTGGTAATGTAGGCGATGCCATTCTTGCCGAGGGTGTAGGTTCCCTCGAACACCTGTCCGTTCTTCATGGGTCGAGTATAGCACGTATACGTGACCTGTCTCGGTGACGGGGCTTGCCTAATAGCATTATTTTGGTAGTATCGACCCCATATGTTAATGATGAGATTGCAACGAATCGGAAGGCGAAACGAGGCCCACTTTAAATTGGTGGTTATCGAGAAGTCAAAAGGACCAACGTCACAAAAGTACGTTGATATTGTCGGTTCGTACAACCCAAAGGCTGGTCAAGTAATTCTTGATACGGCCAAGGTACAGGATTGGATCGCTAAGGGTGTTCAACCCTCTGACACCGTGTTCAATATGTTGATCAGTGAGGGAATCGTAGAAGGACGTAAAAAGAACGTGCTTCCAAAGAAGTCGCCAACCAAGAAGCGAAACGCACCTGATGAACCAGAGGCAAAGGCCGAAACACCAGCACCAGCCGTAGCCACCGAAGAAACACCAGCTGAAGAAATCGCTGAAACTACCGAAGCTCCAGCTGAGGCAGCGGCACCAGTAGAAGAAACCTCTACCGAAGCCGAAGCACCAGTTGACGAACCTTCAGAATCAGTTGAAACTCCATCTGAGGAAAAGCTCGAAGAAGCAGCAGAAGGAACTCCTGAAACCCCAGCGACCAAAGAAAAAACCGAAGCTTAAGCTTTGGTTTTTTTGACACAAATTTATTTTTTGGTAGATTCAATATGAATTAATAAAAACTAAATATTGTGAACAAATATGAACACGCCGCTAATTCCGTTATTATTTTCGGAGGAAAAAGTGAAGATTATCAAAATATTCATGCACTCATTGACTCAAACAAGACCGTAACTCCTTCTATCTTTGGTAGATTTTATTTACATCATTCCGATGTTGGTGGAATTGTAACTGAAAAGGTATTTGGAAAATCTTTCACAAATTCGAATAACAAGAAAGTTTTAGTGAGAGATGTGCTATTACAGCACTTGATTGAAGATTACGATATGATCCCTACTTTTGGGAATGACTGGTCTGACGCTTTTGATGTTACAAAATTCCCGAAACTTTTGGAAAAAGGTGATTTTTACGAAAGAGCTTTTGAAGATAAAAGATTGAAAGGTCTTACCGTCTTAGATCTTAAAGAAATTGACAACATATTTCATTTAGGACAGATAGCGAAGGATCTAAGTTCTTCTTTTAATTTTACGTTTACTCTTGCAATATTCGGACATGCACTTGGAGCAGATCTACTAGCCCAGACTATGAAACCAAAATTCAAACCAGGTTTTTGGACCTCTGATGTATTGACTGGATATTTGAACTCTCGTTTTGATTGGGGTACAGAGAAACGAGATCTTGTTCCAACATTACTCGATTACGAGCAGGCAATAATAGATAAGAGATGGATGCACGCACCTTACGAAGATGGCCAACATCCTGATCCGAAGGAAACAAAAAAGAAACTAGACTATTTTAAGCAAACTTCGGACAGAACTTTGAAATCAGAAGCAGAATCAAGACTGTCTAAAAGGATAGAAAAGGTTAGACAAGGCAAAACAAGAACACACACCACCCCCTTGATCTTTCCTCGTAAAGAACCGTGTAATTATGATTAAAATTCAATAAAAAAAGAAGTAGCTGACTACTTCTTTTTTTATTTTTATAATATAATATCTCACAGTACTGAACCTCGTCCCTACCGAGGGTCGGCGACGGCACTCACATAGGATGATCTTTTTGGAGCTCGCACTCGCCGGCCCTCTGTGAGGGTGAGGATAGCCAGGATTCGTCCTGTTTTTTTCATATTTTTGTGGTAAACTCCGCAGCATGAATCTATTACAAGGTATTTTCGGAGATGAAAACCGTCGAAGGCTGAAAGAAGCCTCAAAAACCGTAGAGGCGATCAACGCCCTTGAACCATCAATGCAGGCGCTTGATGATGCGGCTTTAAAGGCAAAAACCCCTGAATTCAAAGACCGCCTCGCTGCTGGGGAAACACTCGACGATATTCTTGTTGAGGCTTTTGCCGTAGTTCGCGAAACCGCCGTGCGTACCCTGGGTCAGCGTCACTACGATGTCCAGTTAATCGGAGGTATGATGTTGCATCGCGGTTACATTGCCGAGATGCGTACCGGTGAAGGAAAGACCCTCGTGTCAACTTTGGCGGTGTATTTGAACGCTTTGGCAGGCAAGGGTGTCCACGTCGTGACCGTGAACGATTACCTCGCACGTCGTGATGCGCAATGGATGGGACAGGTGTTTGCTTTCCACGGACTTTCGGTTGGAGTCATCAACGATCAGAATCATTCATACCTCTATGACGCCGGCCACCAAGAAGTCGATGAAGAGCGTGATGAACTCGGTTCGTTTCGTATCTTTTACGAATTTTTGAAACCAGGAACTCGCCGTCAGGCTTACGAGGCAGACATTACCTACGGTACGAACAGTCAGTTTGGATTCGATTACCTGCGTGATCATACCGCCCAGAACCCGCGCCAGGTGGTTCAACGAGGGCATCACTATGTCGTGATTGACGAGGTTGACTCGGTTCTTATTGATGAGGCCCGCGTGCCATTGATTCTTTCAACCGCGTCTGATAACCCCGAAGGCTTGTATCAGGCAATGGATGCCGTGGCGAAATCTCTCAACGAGGAAAGCGATTACACCGTCGACGAAAAATTGCGTGCGGTATCAATCACCGATGCCGGAATCGAAAAGGCTGAAAAAGCTCTCAAGATCAAGAACATCTATACCGAAGAGAACATTAAATTGGTTCACCACCTTGAAACCGCACTGCGTGCCCGGGCGGTATTTCAGCGTGATCGAGATTACGTCGTTCAAGGAACTGAGGTGATTATTGTTGATCAATTTACTGGCCGCCTCCAGGAAGGACGTCGTTATTCTGATGGTCTTCACCAGGCACTCGAAGCCAAGGAACGGGTACCGATTAAGCAGGAATCAAAGACCATGGCGTCAATTACCTATCAGAACTATTTCAAGTTCTACGATACCCTTTCAGGTATGACGGGTACCGCGAAATCTTCCGAGGAAGAATTCCAAAAGGTCTATGGTCTTGATGTCGTGGTGATTCCGACCCATCGTCCGATTCAACGTATCGATCAGGTTGATTTGATCTACCAGACCGAAGAAGCCAAATTCAAAGCCATCGCCGAAAAGGTTAAAGAAAAACAACGCGCCGGACAGCCGGTCCTTGTCGGTACGGTTTCGGTTGAAAAGAATGAACTTCTTTCAGCTTATCTGACCCAGATGGGCGTACCGCATCAGGTCTTGAACGCAAAGAACCACGAAAAAGAAGGAGAAATCATCGCTCAGGCCGGTAAGCCAGGATCGGTCGTGATCGCTACAAATATGGCAGGTCGTGGCGTCGATATTAAACTCGGTGGAAATCCAGCAACCCACGAACAGGAAGACGAGGTGCGCAGCCTTGGCGGACTCTTTGTGCTGGGTACTGAACGTCACGACGCACGTCGCATTGATGATCAGTTGCGTGGACGATCAGGTCGTCAGGGGGATGTGGGAGAGACCCAATTTTACGTGTCACTCGAAGACCCAATCATGCGTATCTTCGGAGGGGATCGAATCAAAAAAATCGTCGGTACCCTCGGCCTTGGCGCTGATGAAGCTATCCAGAACAAAATGATCTCGCGTCAGCTTGAAAACGCCCAGACCAAGGTTGAAGGATTCCACTTTGATGGACGAAAGGCCGTCCTTGATTATGACAACGTATTGTCATATCAACGTGATACTGTTTATGAACGACGGCAAAAGATCTTGTTCGGAGACGAATCAACGATCGCTGAAATTGAACAGGACATCATGTCGGTGAATGACGAATTGTCAGCAAAGATCAAAGAAAAACGAGACGCCTTAACCCCCGAACAATACCGCGAGGTATTCACCAGGATTGCCTTGTACGTTATGGACACGCTGTGGATGCAGCACCTTCAGGTGATGGATTACACACGGCAATCCGTGAATCTGCGGGCTTATGGTCAGCGCGATCCTTTGGTTGAATATAAAAAAGAAGGCCTCCGCCTCTACCAAGAAATGGGCAACACCTTCACCGGACGATTGGCTGAACTTTTGGCGAATGTCGAGGTGAAACCACCATCGGCTACGAAAAACGAAACCGACGCATCAGCCAATACTCCTGCTTTTGAAAAAAAATCTGATACGATTGAAATCATAAAAGATGGAGAGGTCCGCCGTATTAAGGAAAAGAAACTCGACGATTACCTCGCTGCTGGCTGGGAACGCCGTCAATAAAAAACACACCGATCGGTGTGTTTTTGTTAGCACTTACAGGTTCCTTCGCCGCCGCACTTTTTACAGCATGATGTGCATTCTCCCTTGAAGAGAATCCAAATACCGAGGAGCATCACAATCAACGGAATGAAGATTGGTCCGCCAAACAAGGTAATCGTGTAGTTGATCGCTGCCGCCATAATGGCGGTACCCATAATCGCAGCCACCTTTCGGGTCGATGTGAAGAATACCCCAACACCTGCGAATAGCTGAGCAAGCCCGACGATAATGCGGGTGACATCAGGGTTGATGTTGTAGAGGTT
>JAGQMP010000027.1 GCA_020428585.1 Patescibacteria group bacterium | reverse complement strand
TGGTTACTAGGAAACACCAGGCGAGAGTCAACCGCGCCCTTCCTGACATCACCGATTCAAAAAAACTGACCGAAGGGGCCAGGGAAGACTACACTCAAAAGATTCGCGACCTCGCCGACCAGGGGCTATGCCAATTCGTAACCTCGTCCGTCAGCGCACAGGTGATTGATCACAAGGGTATTAGCTACGCTATCAGGTTGGCGATTCGTCGTTGTGTAACCAAGCTCGCTCTTGATCCTAAGCTTTCGTTTATTTATTTAGACGGCGGACTTTCAGCACCAGAACCATTTGACCAAGAAACCGTCATCAAGGGTGACGAAAAGATTTGGCAGATCAGCGCGGCGTCAGTTGTCGCCAAGGTTACTCGCGATCATGTGATGATTCGTTACAGCAAGCATTACTCGGGCTATGGATTTGAGACCCACAAAGGCTACGGAACCAAAAATCACAGGTCTGAAATCAAGAAAAGAGGAGTCTGCGACCTTCACCGCAAGACGTGGATTAAAAATTGACAAATATATAATAATATGTAAATATTATATTCGAAATCAAGATACGAGATCTTGAAAAAACTTAAATTCACAAACAATGGCTACACAACCATTTATTTCCAAACCGTACCAATTTTCTGAAATTTTCCCAGGAAAAGAAATTATGTATTTTCATCAAAATCCATTACCTGAATTTGATGAGAGCATTAAGTATACAGTGCTAGGATTAGTTTTCATCAATCGAAAATTTCTCTTAGTACAGAAGAACAATGGACTACTTGCTATTCCAGGTGGAGGTTCAGAGTTAACTTTGAAACACCTCTCAGCGCTACATACAGCTTTGAATAATGCTGGTTGTGGCCCTTCTATTCATCACGACGTATTAAATGTCATAAAAGGGCAACAACATAACTTTGTTCAAGCAAATGGCGTTCGCGAAGTTCTTGAAGAGACCGGCGTATTGACGTGCAATCCTAATTACTTTGGACATCAAAAGACCAGAGCATATAGGGATGAAATCACCCTCGTCTCCCGTGAGGCCCATTGGTTTAATAAACAAGGCATTCCAGATATGATCGAAGCCTTGGAGGTATTGTTTGAAAAGAAATTTAAACCAATTGGCAAAAGTGTCAGCCATGTCAACCCATTTGTTATACTTACTGTTGACGATATGATAAAAAATATCAGTAAGCTCGTAGGTAGCCACCAAGCAGTAATGGCGAATTTCTTGCTGACATTACTTGATTCGGAAATCGAAGTTGGTTACAAGAAACAAGAATTAGAAGCAATCGCTAGTTACTCGTATTAGATTTTTAGAGCCCTGCTACTAGGGCTCTTTTCTTTTAATTCATATAACTTGCCAAAACAGCATCCATACGTATACTGGTGGGCATTATGGTAATTCGAATGAGACATACTCGGGCTCACACTGGTAACCGACGTTCACACCACGCCTTGCGTGCGAACACGATCGTGACCGACGGCGAGACCAAGACCCCGCATTTGCGCCACCGCGCCAGCCTTACGACCGGAACCTACCGAGGACGACAGGTGATCGATGTGGCCAAGAAGGCAATTAAAAACGCCAAGAAAAAAGCGAACTAGTTCCACTGGTTCGCTTTCTGCGTTATACTAAGACCCGATATGGCAAACAGACAGTTGTTTAGAACCGTTCTTATTCAAACCCTCTATGAATGGGATATCCGAGGCTATCAAAACGCCGGGCTCGAGAGTTACCTTGATTACGTAGCTCGATCTTTCAACGAGGCACCGGACGAAGAAAGCATGAACCAAGCCCGCGAGGTAGTCGTCGGCATTGGCAAGAAACGCGCGATCATCGACGAGGTCATTGAAAAAGCCGCGCCTGATTGGCCGCTTGATAAAATTTCGGTAACGGATCGTAACGTGCTGCGCCTCGGTCTATATGAACTATTATTTGGCGACCATGATGCGGTTCCACCAAAGGTGGCCATCAACGAAGCCGTTGAATTAGCCAAACGATTCGGTGGTCCGAAAAGTAATCGATTTGTGAATGGAATCCTCGGCGCCGTATACCGCGAAATTGGTGAACCAGGTAAAGACCAGGTAACCAAAAAGAAAATGCCAGAGGTAGCCTATGAAGAAATGCCGGTTGATCAAAAAGGGTCAGCCGTGGTCTTTAGTATTGATGATAATGGTGTGGTCAGGATCGGAATGGTTCACGATGTGTTCGGATATTGGACCTTGTCGAAAGGAACGATCGAAGAAGGTGAAGATATTGCTGAGGGTACTGTTAGGATTTTTAAAGATAAAACAGGTTGGCTAATTAATATTATTGCTTCGCTTGGATCAAATGAATACGTTGCTTATCATCCTGAACGTGGACCTGTACGAAAAAATGTTCAATATTTTTTGGCGCGTTCCGAATATACACAACCTAAGTTAGAAGAGGATCCCGGGGGAGTAGATGACATCAGATGGTTTGAACTCGATGAGGTATCTGATTTAAATATCTACGAAGACGTATCGCAGATGTTGATTGCGTCGATCGGTATGATTGCTGATCTGACTAAGGGTACCTTAGCGACCCCTGATTTTTCAGCAGAAGAACCAGAAGAAAAAGCACTAACGGCACCTACATCAACCAATACTCCAGATCTATCAAAAATGAAATTACCTGAATTAAAGGCTCTGGCCAAGGAACGTGGACTCAAGGGATTCAGCACCCTTAAAAAGGCTGAGTTGATTGATCTCTTGTCATCATAATAATATGGAACCTTATTTAAATTTTGAACAGAATCTCAAACTGTCGTTCAATGATAAAAACCTTCTTCGTCAGGCCTTTGTTCACCGATCCTATATTAATGAACAGCGGGGGACTGACCTTGAACACAACGAACGATTAGAATTCCTCGGCGATGCGGTGCTTGAACTGGTTGCGACACGATTTTTATTTGATCGATTTCCTGACACCGATGAAGGTCGTCTCACCGCCTATCGGTCAGCATTAGTCCGGACGGAAAGTATTTCGGCCGCTGCCCGAGCCATGGGGATGAATGACCTTTTAATGTTGTCAAAAGGTGAATCAAAAGACGAGGGAAAGGCCCGTGATTACATCCTTGCCAACACCTTTGAAGCCTTTGTTGGGGCCGTGTACCTTGACCAAGGATTTGATGAAGCACAGCGGATTATTGCAGAAAACCTCCTGACCAATATCGACGAGATTATCGAAGGTGGCAGTTGGCGTGATGCAAAATCCTACGTCCAGGAAAAAGCCCAAGAAGTCTACAGCGAAACTCCATCCTATGAATTGGTTTCAGCCGAGGGTCCAGATCACGACAAACATTTCGTGATGGCAATATTTTTTGGAGACCGAAAAGTTGCCGAAGGATCAGGCAACAGTAAACAATCGGCCCAACAAGATGCCGCCCAAAAGGCGATTGCGCTTGAGGGTTGGGATAATGAATAAACACCAGGACTTATTATCTATTCATTAGTTCTGGTGTTTTTGTATGCTTTCTTTGGCTTTTTGAATCATCTTCCAAGAAGCAACATCATAGATTTTGACCTGAGGATTGTCCCTTAGGATTTCAATAAATTTTTTGAAAGCACGTTTTTTACAGTTCTGGAGGAACCTTTCTGCGGAAGGGCTTCTTTTCTTTTTCATCACGTATACAATTTTTCACAGTATACCAATCGTGGTAGAATTTAGGTATTCGTATGCACCTGAAAAGGCTTGAACTCAATGGCTTTAAATCATTTGCCCACAAGAGCGAATTCGTTTTTGATGTCCCAATTATTGCCATTGTGGGGCCGAATGGTTCAGGGAAATCAAACGTGGTCGAGGCCATCAGATTCGTCCTTGGTGAACAATCAGTGAAATCCATGCGCAGTAAGACGGGGGCCGATTTGATTTTTAAAGGATCACGCGAAGTCAAAAAAATGTCGCGCGCATCGGTGGCAATTACCTTTGATAACAAAGACCGCGTGTTCCACCTCCACCAAGACGACAACCAAAAAATCGACGTTGATTTTGACGAGGTGACTATCGGACGTGAGGTCTTTGCTGATGGAACGAATCGATACCTGATCAATGGCACTGAAGTTCGCATGCGTGATGTTCACGAATTAATTGCGTCGGTGAATATTGGATCTTCGGGGCATCACATTATTTCGCAGGGTGAGGCTGACCGTTATCTAAACGCCAATATCAAAGATCGTCGGGTGTTGATCGAAGAAGCCCTTGGCCTTAAGGTCTATCAATACCGTATCAAGGAATCAGAACGCAAACTCGAGCGTGCCCTCGACAACATGCGCGAGACGGAACTCCTTCGTCGTGAACTAGCGCCGCACCTCAGGTTCTTGAAAAAACAGGTTGAAAAGATCGAGCGGGGACGGGAGCTCCGGGTTGAACTCGAAGAACGCTACCAGAGCTACCTAGCAAAGGAAGATTATTTGATTACTAGCATTGGGGCTGATATCGACCGGGATCGTGAGGCAACCCAGGCTGCCTATCACGAGGTGACCTCATTCATTGATTCGTACGGTGACCCACATAGTCAAAGTGAATTAGCAGAAGAAAAGACTCTCGCCGAATTACAACAGGAAC
>JAGQMP010000026.1 GCA_020428585.1 Patescibacteria group bacterium | reverse complement strand
TCGAAAAGAGTCGCCTGCGAAGCCGGACGAAGTCCGTAGGCGACGGCGGGGTCGAGCGAATGAGATATTTTGAGAACTCGTTCGAAAAAATATCCATGAGGGTGACCGAACCCTAGTCTGGCAGCAAATCAATTTTTACTTAAAAACACTATATTTTGTATAGTGTTTTTAGTTTGAATCCTAAACAGGTTAATTATTGACAGCTTTAGTATTAAATGCTAATATATTATTATAATAATCAAATAAAAACTTAAACATAGATAAAGTGAAAAGAGCACTATTTTTTGTAATTGTTAGTTTCCTAATGATAGGATTCGGACTTGGTACTAACCTGGCATTCTTTGGATTTATAGCGTTAGTCTTTAGTGGAGCGTACCTTATCTATAAGCTAACCCCATTAGATTAAAATTTTATAAATGAACCAGACTTAAAACTCTGGTTCATTTTTTATAAGAGTTTAGTATAAAAGTTCGAACATCATCCCAAACCGTCAGCCTAAATTACTTGCCACCAACAAAATCCTATCCCCTGGTATAAACCTGGAGATGGGATTTTTTGTTTTCGAGGTTTTATTTCAGGTTTTCCATAGAAATTGATGATCTTTTTAATAACTTATTTATCCCTCGTTTTTATAGCTAATAATAGGTTTTAGGAGATTTACCGTCCTTTAATGTTACCTTTTAAGGTTTTACATACGATTCTCTAAAAATATTTTTTCATTTTCGAGCTTTTTAAAGAGCTTAGAATTAATGAGGTTTCGTTGACAGTCTGACGACCATCATTCAATAATGAACGCATGCGATTTTATCGAGAACAATCACTTGCCGATTTGCAAGAATTTACCCGCGAAGTCTATGGTGTACCGGACGACCGACAGTACTCTTTGGAAGACCTCTTGGTCCAAGTTCAGCGTTTTGCCATGAGAGCCTTGAAAGGTATCAGAAAAGAAAACCCCGAAAAGATAAAGCTAAACCTGACGATATCAATTCTGTGGCAACTCGCTATTGCGAATCGCCTGCACATTAACCTCGAGGATGAGGTGTGGAACCGGTTCCCGATGTTGTGTTCATATTGTGGTAAGAAACCCTGTGAATGTCAGAAGGTAAAGGTAGCAACCCGTCGTAAGGTGAGGATTAACCACGGGCTGCGACCCAAAACTTTGTCCGACCTGCAGCACATGTTTAACGAGATCTATCCCGATGCCAGCCGCACCTTGGTTGATGCGGGGATTCACTTTGCCGAAGAGGTTGGGGAAGTCAGTGAAGCGATTCATCATTACACTGGCCAGCACCTGCAGAAACAATTCGAAGAAGTAAAACTCGAGATGGCGGACCTCATTTCGTGTGCGCTTGGGATTGGAAATTCTTTAGGGATTGATCTTGGTGAAGAGTTTGCGAATATGTTCAATAATAATTGTCATGTGTGCCACGGTCTACCGTGTACGTGTAACTTTACGACCATCTCAGCGATTAAGACTTGAGTACCTCGACCCCAACAACAAAACCCCTTGCAGGGTTTTGTTGTTTTACTATGAAGCGTTATGTAATTGTATTATTGATGCGGTCCTTTGTCAGGAAGGTCGATATCCCAAGCCTCGAGCTGTGCGTGAATTTCTTCACGAGTTGCACCACTATCATGGAGTTCTTTGAGGGTTTCTTTTTGATCATCAGAAAGTTCTGAGAAGAAAGGAGGTTCTGGAATTTCAATACCCCATTCCTCGAGTTGCGTTCGTATTTCTTCTCGTGAAGCACCGTCTTCTTTCATTGATTTTAGGGCTTCTTTTTGCTGATCAGTCAACTGTTCTACTATTTGTGCCATCATGCCGTGGCCCCCACGTGGTTCGTGGTCAATACCCCAGGCATCCAATTGATCTTCGATATCTTCATGCGTGGCACCATCCTCTTTCATTGATTTCAGCAAATCTTTCTGTTCGTTAGAGAGTTGTGAGAAGAAGGGGGGTTCAGGCATATTGATACCCCAGGCCTCGAGCTGAGCCTCGATATCTTGGTGAGTTGCGTCACCTTGTCGCATCTCGGCGAGAGTGTCGCGTTGGTCTTGGCTTAGATCGAGATTCTTTCCAAAGAAGGCGTCAGCATGGAGCGCGCCAACCCCAAGGATACCTACAAGAGCAATGGGAAGGATAATGTTTTTTGCGTGTTTGTTCATGTGTCAGTGTGGTTAATGATAATGACATCAGTGAAGGGTGCGCATTCCTTACTGACACTGATTACTACGCACAATGCTCGAAGTTGTTTCAATAAATTGCTTAAAGAGATCACTTGGCGTTGGTTTCGTTGGCCGCCCATTGTTCTGATCAGTTTGCCGAGGTGGGGTCCAACGGCGGTCAAGTGCTGGCCTGATTGGACCCCCAGCAAGTCGCCATGGAGCCATCGCACAAGCATGGAAACGCGCTTCATCCTCGAGATATCCCACCAATCTCACCTCGTCATAGGTATCAAGGATCATCAAATCTTGCCCCCTGACTTCCTCGATGGATACCGTGTAATCTTCTTCGTCAAAGCCACGTAGTTCGAGGATTTTTGAACCGTCTTCGTACCAGATGACCCGTCCTGCCAAAAGGCCGTCGTCAGGATCAACCCAAAAATTTTCGATGGTTGTCACACCACCCAAGAATCGGGCGCCACCAGGAATCACCTGTTCGAATCGTTCATGTAATCGTACCGAGAAAAAGACCACCCCAAGAATAAATGACAACACCAAGATTCCTGCCAGGAATTTCCATCCCTCGGTTCGGTAAGCATTTTTGGTTTGTTTTACTTGATAGGTTGCAAGCGCGATAAAGATCAACGAACTGATGATGGTAAATCCAGTAAACAGAGGGGCGAGGCGAGGCGGTAGCATCCCATAATTGCCAATCTGAAATACCAACAAGGCGACGAGGAAGCTAGCAATCACACACGAGGTGACAAGTCCGGCCCACAAGAGCATTTGTTTTAGCACAAAGTGCCACCGTGGTAGCGGGGTAATTCCTCGTTCATGAATGGCGTCCAGCACCTTTTGTTTTATGTCATTTGTCATGATGGTTGGTAGTTAGGATGATACCTTTTAATTCATCCTTGGCGCGTCTGATGAGGGTCGCAATAGTCGGAACTGGTCGTTTCAAGATATCGCTGATTTCCCGGTAGCTTTTATCTTCAAAATATTTAAGGATGATGACTTCACGCGAAATAGGTTTCAGATCACTCATTGCTTTGATAACTAAGGCGCGGTCTTCTTTGATTTCGAGTTCATCGAGGAAGGTTTGATAGGTAGGAACATGGTCTAAAGCTTCGTCTTCGGTGTCGAATTGCCCGTACTTTATTTTTGTCTTGGTTCGACGTGACCAGTCGATAGCTTCGTTTCGTGCGATGCGATAAATCCACGAGCTAAACGAAAGACTTTGGTCGAATCCATTTAAATTCGAATACACCTTGATAAAGATGTTCTGCAACATGTCCTGGCGATCTTCAACCGACACATTCGTGATCCTTTTTAAATATCGGTCGAGTTTTGATTCGTAACGTTCGACCAACATACCAAAAAAATGCTGATCAGATCGTGCCAAAGCGACCAGGTCTTCGTCTGGGGTTATTGGTTTGTGTGATGCTTCATGCATGAAAAGTACGCGCCGAGTACAGCCAGCTTTCTATGAAAGGTACTACGTACGGTACCGCTTTTTGTTTCAAAAAGCTATTAAGGATTGCACTGCGGTAGGAGATATTCTTTTGCTATACTGGTTGGTATGAAGACATACGAAACCATGATCTTTGACCTTGACGGGACCTTGTCAGTATCAAAATCACCGTTATCAGATGAAGAGGCAGAGGTGTTATCGCACGCATCACAACAACTGGTGATCGCCATCATCACCGGTGGCAGGTTTGAACAGATCAAGAAACAGGTCATTGATCGACTAAAGCCTGATGCGAATTTGGCGAATTTATATATATTGCCGACTTCGGGCGCCATGATGTACCGCTATGAAGATGGTTCGTGGACCATGGCCTACCAGCACCCGTTTAACGATGAAGAAAAAGAACGAGTGATCAGCGCCCTTCGACGGGCTCTTGCCGATGCGTCATTTGATATTGATCCGGTGATACTGAAGGGTCCCCAAATTGAAGACCGCGGTTCGCAGATTACCTTGTCAGCCCTCGGCCAACAGCAAGACCCCGAGGTCAAATACGCCTGGGACCCCGATCGAAAAAAGCGACGAGAATTGGTGTCTTTGCTCCAGGACCTTGATGACCAGTTTGACGTAAAAATCGGCGGAACCACGTCGCTCGACATCACCAAAAAGGGATATGACAAGGCGTTCGGCATTCGTGAATTTTTCAAAGTAACCGGGCGTGATATTACGAAAGCTTTGTTCGTTGGTGACGAACTGGTTCCCGAGGGAAACGACTACGCTGCCACCACCACAGGTATTGATACTCGATCTACCACAGGACCTGAAGAAACTGCGAGGATTATTAAGGAGGTGCTTCAAGCACCATGAGTACCTGTGCTACAATACGATCATGAGAGCATCAGAGGTCACCAATAAACCATGGGGGAATTTTAGGCAGTTCACCTTGAATGAATCTAGTACGGTTAAAATTCTCTCGATCAATGCCGGGGAGGAGTTATCATTACAAACTCACAAGACTCGAGAAGAATATTGGTTTGTGATTGAGGGGCATCCAACCATCACCCGAGGAGAACACGTGTTCACAGCACATCCAAATGATGAAATCCTTATTGAACAAGGTCAGCAACACCGCATTGCAGCACTCGATAATGACGTTCTTATCCTCGAAATCGCCTATGGTCACTTTGATGAAGACGATATCGTGAGGTTAGAGGACCGTTACGATCGCTCTTAGTCCACTATGTTCCATGCGTAGCCTTATCAAGAACCTGATCCGATTGTTTACCACACCGCTCGGCCTCGGACGCCACCGAGCTTCTTTAGATCGGCAAGTGATTGGTCTTGCACGCTACGATACCGCTGTGTACTTCTTTGTTCGTGAAAACAGAGAGATATTTTTAGTAGGAGACACCGACAAGGGTTGTTATCGGTCTAAGGTACACTTTTCATCCTTAGTGCAAGGTTATGCTCTCAACATGACGGACCTCGACGCTCGGGACTTGCCTGACGGTACTTACGGGCTTGTTGCGACGATTCGAGTAGGGCAACGGTACAAGACCGTGTACTTTACCTCAACTGATGGAATATGTTTCAGTGCATCATCGATGGTTGCAAATCCCAATAATCATCCAACTAAAATTGTCATCTTGCAATCAGGCGACATCACTCTCGTTACCTCGATCGGCGGCGAGATTTGCTATCGTAAACTCGACCTCAATCAACGAGATGTTGAATATCACGAAACGCCACTCAAGCCTCGACATGATTCCTTTGATCATAGCCCTCTGAGGGTTGTTGCCGCCTTTGATATACCGGACGGAATCTTTGTTCTGTACGATGTTTCGTATGATATGCGTGGATGTCGAACCCACCGATTCGGTGCGGCGTTACTAGCGCACGATAATTTATCGCACCTACACTGGCGCGCCTTCTTTGACGAGGTTCCATTCTTTGATCAATTTGCATCAAAGAAACTTGGCGAACCATGCCTGGCAACTATTGGCGCCTATCTCGATAAAGATCTCATTCAGACCTACCTCTATCATGAAGAGTCCGGCGATATCTATCGTTTGACCTTGCACGAACCTTACCAACGTCGTGATCCTCATCCTGATCACGCACAACTTACTAAATATGTTGGGAACCCAATTCTGAGCCCGAATCCTGACCATGGATGGGAGTCGAAAAATACCTTTAATCCGGCAGCCCTTCAGATTGATGATACGACTCATCTCTTGTACCGAGCCGAGGGTGACACAGGATTGTCGGTCATTGGCTATGGATCAAGTCATAACGGCACCCGATTCGACCGCCTACCTGACCCGGTGTATGTACCACGGATGGATTTTGAAGGGGTGAACGTTGATCCTCGCTTGATTGCCATGCTACGAAAGGTAACACCACGATCGGGTTATCGGAATTATCCGCCAGGTATTGGTTACGATTGGCATGGGGTTGAGGACCCACGCGTTACGCTTCTTGATGGTCGGGTCTACATGACCTATTCGGCTTTTGATGGTTGGCATTATGCTCGTCCAGCGATAACTTCAATCAGTGAAGATGATTTTCTCGCCCAGCGTTGGAATTGGACGACGCCACAAGTCATGACTGAACAGGTCTACCAATGGAGTTTCGGTAACAAGAGTGTGGTCCTTCACCCTGAAAAAGTGGGTGGTAAATACATGATTTATCACCGTATTTGGCCACATATCAGGATCGACTATGTCGATGATCTTGAATTTGGTCCTGGTAAAAAGTATTTGAAAGAGCTGGCTAGAATCGAAGCTCGAGGGGATTCATGGGACAGTCACAAGGTAGGTGTAGCAGCCCCGCCGATTCTCATTGATGAAGGATGGTTGTTGATTTATCAGGCCTCAGGATCACAAGACCGACGTTACAAGGTAGGAGCGATGATTCTTGATCGCAATGATCCGAACAGGGTCTTGTACCGAAGCAGTTATCCGATCATGGTACCAAACCAAACCTATGAAGGCGGTATTGCTTACGTCTGTGGGGCGGTGGTTCGTGATAGTACTCTTTATGTATACTATGGTGGAAACGATCACGTGGTATGCTTGGCAACAGCGTCCCTTCGTGAATTTGTTGATCGATTAAAGCGTGATCCCTATGAACCTCCTGTACCGATCAAGACCAAGAATATCAATGACTTATGTACGTAACCAGACGATCACCTCACAATCCTTATGTCAGGCCGAATAATGCTCATCATTTTATGTCCTATGCGGCATTCAATTGGTGTCCGTGGCATGACGAAGATACTCATACCATTCACGCGTTGTTTCGTGCGATGACGAATCCGGACCTCCTTTCACAAGGGCCTTCCTTTAGTGTGTCATCAATTGGTTATACCAAGAGTTCTGATGAAGAACATTTTTCGAATTACCGTCAATTTATTTTTCCTGAACACGAATGGGAACGATACGGATGTGAAGACCCACGGGTGACAAAGATAGGTGATACGTATTACATATTTTATACTGCCCTCTCGACCTACCCTTTTTCGGCTGATGGTATCAAAGTTGCGGTCGCGACCACGAAAGATTTCGTCACCATCGATGAGAAGCGCCTCGTGACGCCATTCAACGCCAAGGCAATGACCTTGTTTCCGCGCAAGGTTAACGGTAAATTCACGGCCTTTCTTACCGTCGATCCTGATCGTCCACCATCAAAGATCGCTATGATTCAGTTCGATAACGAAGAACAACTATGGGATGAATCGTACTGGCATGATTGGTATGCACGTATCGACGATCATCTCTTTGATTTGAGGAAGACTGATGATGACCACTGTGAGGTAGGTGCGCCACCCGTCTGGACAAAAGATGGGTGGTTGCTGGTCTATTCGCACATCCAACATTATTTTGATGAAGGGAAGAGAGTATTTGGTATTGAAGCGCTTCTCCTTGATCATGATGATCCCACCCTCATTATTGGACGTACCACCGGACCCATCTTAGTACCCGAGGAATTGTACGAACGAGATGGGCAGGTTTCTAATATTACTTTTCCTTCAGGTGCTGTTTTGCACGGTGAACAACTTGATATCTATTATGGAGGTGCCGATAGCGTGTGTTGTATCGCGAGCGTGAACGTGAATGATCTCATGAGTAGTATGAAAGAAGACGTTCGTGGTGAACGGGTTACTCGCTACTCGGGAAATCCTGTTCTCAAACCTATCAGTGATCACGAATGGGAGGCGAAACTCGTCTTTAATCCCACGACCGTTGACCTGGGTGATGGAACCACCTATGTCATTTATCGTGCGATGTCACACGATAACACCTCGTACATGGGTGCCTACCTGACCCGGGATGGTTATGCGGTGGACGAACGTTTCCCTGACCCAATCTATATTCCGCGAGCTGATTTTGAGATGAAAAAATCGCATCCGACCGGAAACTCTGGTTGTGAGGATGGACGTGCGACAGTTATTGATGGGTTCGTGTACTTGTTCTATACCGCCTATAATGGAGTCGAGGCTCCGCGGGTGGCATTTTCACGGATCACCGTTGATGACTTTGAAGCACGACGTTGGGATGCCTGGTCTGCGCCAGAGCTCGTGACCCCTGATGGTATTGATGATAAAGACGCGTGTCTCTTGTCAGAGAGGATTGACGGCCATTATGCTATCTTTCACCGTATCAAAAATCACATTTGCTTTGATACGGTTCCTGAACTTGACTTTACCAAACACCGACTTGACCGATGTATCCCATTGATTGGTCCAAGGCGAGGTATGTGGGATGGATTAAAGGTTGGTATCGCGGGCCCTCCGATTAAGACTGATCGTGGCTGGCTGTTGTTGTACCATGCGGTTTCAGAAGATGCGTTCTATCGGGTAGGAGCGATGCTGCTTGACCTTAATAATCCTGGCGACATTATTGGTCGTACGACCGACTTTCTCTTGGAACCTGAAGAATCCTGGGAGCTTCGTGGTGAAATCGACAAGGTTGTCTTTCCTTGCGGAGCATCGATGCGAGGAGATGATCTCTTGATCTACTATGGTGGGGCAGATACGGTGATCGGTGTAGCAACCGTGAGACTGTCGTGGTTGCTTGATATCTTGACCTGGGGTCGGGACACTTAATATGGACAAGACGTTCTCAGAACGAGTCATTGAAGCGGCATTGTCGATACCGCCAGGGAAGGTGGCGACCTATGGTGACCTCGCCAGGGTATGCGGCGCAGGTCCCATGGCAGCACAAAGCATCACAACTATCCTGGGACGTGCGGCGGACCAAGGAGTTTTAGGAATACCGTTTCATCGTATTGTGTATGCTGACGGTCGCGTATGGAAGAATCAACATTACAATGTTGCTCGTGCAAAGCTCTACCGAGCTGAAGGTATTATGGTAGATGATCGTGGTTATATTAGGGATTTTCACCAGATACGCCATCATTTCTAGACGAAGCTTTATCTCATGATATACTTGGCTTTGACACTTGGATCACACCCCGGTGTACTTACCAGGTAATGTAACTAATTAACCGAAACATTTATGAATACTATTAACAAACAACAAGGAATTGGCATTGTAGCTATCATTTTTATCATCGCCATTATTGCTATTGGTGGATATGCAATTTATCAAGCCAACGTCTCTGAAGATATGGAAATCTCAGATGATCAGACCGTCGAAGAAATTCAGGCACAAGGTGATGAGATGCTCGACACAGTGGCGGTTATCGAAGCTGATGTTATTGAGACCTTCGCTAAGGTAAAAACAAACCTTGGTCTTAAGACCGACGAAGGACTTAAACTTGCCGCTGCACTCTTGGCTGATCTTCAGGTTCGTATCGACGCATACGCAGCAAGCCTTACCCCGAATGCACAAGCCCAGGTGAATGCCTTCAAGAAACGTGTCGGTAGCGCGCATGCTAAAGTCGCGTCAGCGACTGTGGACACCATTGCTGATGTTGCCGCTGATGTTGATGCTATCAATGCTGACATTGAGTCATCATTTGATGATATTGAGGCGACGGTTGGCGCTGATATTGACGCTATGATCGAAGCTGCTTCTGACGACGACGATGCGGAAGAAGAAATGCACGATGGTAACGATGAAACCATGGATGATGGAGGAACCGCTGATGATGGGTACATTGATCCTCTTGATGATAGCGGACTCATTGATCACAGTAACGATGATGAAACCATGGATGATGGATCTGCCACAGGGGATGATTCAGGTGATGATACGAGTGATGAAACCACTGACGATGGGACCGGTGCTGATGTCCAGGCAGAGGGCGAGCTCGTGGTAGAATAAGAGAGCCTCAGGCTCTTTTTTTATGGACACCCCTATTTCAATCTTTTGGTTTAGACGCGACTTGAGACTCGATGACAATCGAGGTCTTTACGAAGCTTTGAGTAGCGGTCATCCGGTGGTGCCGATGTTTGTGTTCGATACCAGTATTTTGGGCGTGTTACCCAACAACGATCATCGCGTGACCTTTATTTATGATACCGTGCAGGGCTTACGAGATGATCTTCAGAATCATTACCATAGTTCGATTGATCTACGATATGGAACTCCCCTCGAGGTTTTTAAAAAGATCACCAACGACTACGAAGTCGCTGCGGTGTATACGAACCATGATTATGAACCCTATGCGAAAGATCGCGATCAATCAATAAAAAATTTTCTCGATGTTAAGGGTATTCCATTCTATACCTTCAAAGATCAAGTGATCTTTGAAAAAGAAGAGGTAATCAAAGACGATGGTGATCCTTACGTTGTGTATACACCATACATGAAAAAGTGGAGACAGCTTTTTGATAGAGAAAAAGATCTGTATAACTACGATATTAAATCTGTTGGAAAAAATTTTTATCAGCATACTCGTTTACCTCAGCTTGATTTGGTTGATATAGGATTTGAACGATCTTCGATTCCTGTCCCTGCCTGTGATATGGCTAGCAGTTTGATCGACCACTATGGCGAAAACAGAGATTATCCGAGCCTTGATGCGACTTCACACCTTGGTCCTTACCTGCGATTTGGTCTAGTGAGCATTCGCCGCATGATGGAAAAGGCCCTCGCGAGTAGCGAGCCTACCTTCATGAACGAATTGATCTGGCGTGAATTTTTCATGCAGATTTTGTGGCATTATCCACACACTGTCGACCATGCTTTTCGTGAAGCCTATGATGCGATCCCGTGGATTAATAATGAGGATCAATTTCAAAAATGGAAAGAGGGAAGGACGGGTTATCCGATGGTCGATGCTGGTATGCGGCAATTAAACCAAACCGGGTACATGCACAACCGGGTTCGCATGATTGTGGCGAGCTTCCTCTGTAAACACCTGTTAATCGATTGGCGTTGGGGTGAACGATACTTTGCAGAAAAATTGTTTGATTATGACCTTGCGTCGAACGTTGGGAATTGGCAGTGGGCTGCTGGATCGGGGGTGGACGCGGCGCCATATTTCCGCGTTTTTAATCCAAGCACCCAGATGGAAAAATTTGACCCCGACGGATTATACGTCAAACGATGGGTCCCAGAATACTTTGGCGTCGGCTACGTGTCCGAAATGGTCGATCACAAAGAAGCCCGCGAACGCGCGATCGAGACTTACAAAATAACCCTCGAATCTTACAAGAGTTAGTCCCGTGTTACAATTCTAATATGAAGAAAATTATCATTACCGGCGGATCTGGTTTTCTCGGAACACAGATTACGAAACGACTTCTTGAAATTGGCGGGTATGAAATTGTCGTGATGGATATCGCGCCACCAAGGATCACAGACGAGAGGATTTCGTTTTTCAAAAAGAATCTCCTTGAACCTTTTGATTCATCTGCCGATTATTCAGAACTGCAACATCCACATGCAATCATTCATTTGTCAGGTAAAAACATCAACGGCAGGTTTACTAACCAGCACAAGAAATTAATCCATGATACCCGCGTTACTGGATCACGACACCTCGTTGATTTCATTTCACGTCCTGACTATAAGCCAGAACACTACGTGTGCGCCTCGGCAGTTGGATTCTATGGTGATCAGCCAGGCCAGGTACTCATTGAATCCTCTGAACGGAATCATTACTATTTTCTATCGGATGTCGTCGAAGCCTGGGAAGAAGAAAATCTTCGCGCCCAAGCCTATGGTATCAATGTCACCTGTATTCGGAATGGACATATTATTGGACAGGGAGGTATCCTCGCCGAGGTTTCAGAAACCTTTCGTTTCGGTATTGGCAGTATCCTCGGTAATGGCAAAGATTACATGCCATGGATTGATATCCGTGATCTCGTTGAACTGTATATCCTATGCGCGACCAAGGACACCCCAAGCATCGTAAACGGTGTCTCGAACACCTTTGAAACCCAATCTGACTTCTCCCGCGCCATTGGCCAGGTAAAGGGGGCAAAATTCTACCTACCTGTTTCGGGGTGGCTACTTGCTCTTCGTTACGGTGACTTTGCTCGCGAGATGCTGGTTGATCAGCAGGTGTATGCCGATACCTATACATCGATACCTTTTACACCACAATATACTGACCTTACTCATACTATTCGCCATCACCTTTTGAACCAATAAAAAGTATTCTACTATTCTATAGAATAGTAGAATACTTTTTATTGGTGGGATGACATTAGATTTTGTATAATCGAACTATGAGCCTCTTACATAAACTACAGTGGCGATACGCCACCAAAAAATTTGATCCAACCAAAGACGTACCAGAAGAACAGGTAACTGAACTATTGAAAGCTATGAATTTATCAGCGTCTTCCTACGGTCTTCAGCCTTATGAATTTATTGTGGTGAAGGATAACAATCTGCAAGCTCGCCTTCGTGAAGCGTCCTTTGATCAATCGCAGCTTACCGACGCTTCGCATGTGATAGTCATTGCTGCCCGCAAGACCACAACGCCTAAAGATATTCGTGCCTATATAGAAAATATTGCCCGAATTCGTGATATGGATGTGTCTCTCTTGTCTGATTTTGAAGCATCAATGAACCAAGCGCTTGCAGCAAAATCTCTGGATGAACAGCTTGCCTGGGCGACAAACCAAGCCTTTATTAGTCTTGGAACACTTCTTCTGGCAGCTGCTGACGTTAAAATTGATGTGTGTCCAATGGGCGGTTTTGAACCTGATCGTTATGATGAGATTCTTGGTTTGAAAGACCGAGGTCTTCATGCCGCGGTTATAGCTGCTATTGGGTATCGATCCCAAGAAGATGAAACCCAGCATTTCAAAAAAGTTCGCAAACACCTCGATGATATTACCGAGCTGCGGTATGGTGATTAAATAGAAATATTAAAACCGCTCGATGAGCGGTTTTAATATTCAGGAAGGTCTAATTGTTCTAACTGGGTATACAGTTTTCCAAAATCATATTCACTTATTTTTCGATTCGCATTGAGCTGTTGTAAGAATATTCTATGTCTGCTTTTACTCACTGATTTAAATAAAATTTCTGCAAACTCGCGATCGTCGTCGCTAGATACTACTTTCATTGTTGGTTTGCCTATGACGAGAAATACATGACAGGTTTGATTTGGTTTTTTGGTTTCCAACTTTCCATACGTATAGCGAATTCCTACAGCAGGGTTAAATTTATTGAGAATATCTGTAAAATTGGATACTGCCTTTTCTATGTCCATGACGAGATAGTTTTTACATTTTCTAAACTATACCCCACCCGTGTAAAACCTCAAAATACCCCTAGCATTTCTCGCTACTTGTGTGCTAGGCTATAGGTGATGTTAGGAACTCCACGTTATTGGTGCGGGTCTCGCATCGAGTTATCAAATTAAAGTATCCCAAGGTTTGGGGTACGCCACTATCAAATCATCGTGAACGATCGAACTATGGTCCAGGGCAACTGGACTTGCTGCGAGTGCAGCGCTTCTATTACTGAACTTCCATTTAACCCTCGAAATACTGACGACCTCAAATGCAGCAATTGTATGAACAAAGGTCGCGAAAGCTACGAGGGTAATTGGACTTGTTCAAAATGTCAGGCAGCTATTACTACCCTGCCATTTAAACCAGAAAACGAGGCAAACCTTACCTGCCGTGACTGCTACCTCAAGGAAAAGTCACAGCGTCGTGAATCTCGTATGGTTGAAGGTAACTGGACCTGCATGGACTGCGGGAAAACCATTACTGAACTTCCATTCAC
>JAGQMP010000025.1 GCA_020428585.1 Patescibacteria group bacterium | reverse complement strand
CCACCCTTTACAATCGCGACGCGCTGTTCCAATTGACTCCGTTGTTCTTCGAATTGAGCTGAACTTTCCTGGAATGATGATTTTTTCTTTGATGAGCCAAAGAGAGTTGAAACAATACTCTTTCCTGAAGCCGGGGTGAGGGCTCCACCCGTGTACGGCACAATCACGTAGAATTTTTTCGACATGATATTCACCGAATCATTGAACCAGCGAATAAATTCAATGTATTCCTTGGTTTGCAGGCGTAAGAGCTCTTCTTCTTGTTGTTCAATACGACGTTCCAGGGTAAGAAGGTAAGGCTTAATATCGTAACGGCGTGATTGAACGGCGATTTCGACGGGAAATTCGATTGAATTGAGGAAGCCTTGAAATTGCAAGATGATAGCCTGCTGTTCGTCGGGTGATTTTAAGGCAATGTTCAAGGCAGAAGCCAACAAAACCGCACGCAGGCTGCCGTCTTCAAGTACGACGATACCATCGCGTATTTCTTTGACGGGGATGAACTCTTGAGTTCGCGCCCCGGTGTACTTTTTCGTGTCTGGCATAGGCATCCTTAGTATACCCTATTTTCGGTAGGGTATACTAAGGATGCCTCCCTCAACCCTGTCTGCCGACAGGCAGGCTGATTGAGGATCTCTTATTTGTAATTCGCTTTGTCATCCTCGCACCCAACTACTTTTTTCTTGTCATCCTCCCACCTAACGACTTTCTTCTTGTCATCATCTCCTTTTAATAAATTTCCTTGTCATCCTCGCGAATGCGGGGATCCAGGATATACTCGTTTTATGTCAAAGCATTACTACGTTTACATCCTTGCAAGCAAAAGAAATGGAACCTTGTATATCGGTGTCACTAATGATCTATGTCAACGAATCTACGAACACAAAAACAATATCATCGAAGGTTTTACCAAAAAATATTTAGTGCATAGTCTTGTATATTTTGAAGAAACGGGTGATGTAAACATTGCACTACAACGTGAAAAACAACTCAAAAAATGGAATCGTGAATGGAAGTTAAATTTAATTGAAAAAGAAAATCCAACATGGAGAGATCTGTATCCTGATATATGCTGACGCTGGATCCCCGCCTGTGCGAGGATGACAGTGTGACAAGCAAGGCTTGTCACATGATTCACCTTGCAAAATAAAGACCCTTCAAAGGGGGCTTTTTTAACAAGGCTAGTTATCAAAATCCAAGATATCCAAACTCCAGGCCAGATCAGAAATTTTTTCTCGTTTATCTTCCTCGGGTAAGGCACCTTCTTCCGGAAAGGGTGTATGAACCTGGGTGATATCTTCAGCGCCTGGTTTTACATCACGTTGTCGCCATAGGTAGAATTTGTGACTGAAACTGTACAACATAAATGATTCAACCATGTGAATGAACGGCCGACCATTTGGTTGATAGAACACTAATGCCAATGAAAAGGCGGCAATGGGTAGCCCGAGGATAATGGCAACAAAGCTTGGTAGTACCTTGTACAGAATAAAAATGATCCCAGCACCGCCCACGAGGTACAGTGCCTGACGAAAGGTAAAAGGCCCAAAAAGTTTATCTGGTACGTTGATGAATTGTGGCACCTCGAATCTCATACTGGTTAGTATATCACGATAGCGATCTCACCACCGTTCTAGGCATCGAGGGTTATTTCGTTTTCGTGCGCGACGACCATGCTGTTAAAAACGTTCTGGTCGAGGTTCTGGTCGAGCGTTTCTTCGAGAGGTTCTTTCGGATCAACGCCATCAAGAGCCTGATCCGGATTAACCTGCCCCATCTTTTTAAGGATGCTCGTATCAGCCTGGTGTTGTTTGACGCCACGCAGGTCTTTTTCTTCGATCGGCTCTCGATAATCTTCAGATTCTTCCACCTTGTCATCCTCGACTTTGTTCGGGGATCCATGTTCGTTTTCGGATGACGAAGTAATCTGATTCTGATGGATATTCATCACCGGTTCGTCGTGATCAAGGAGTTCAATTCCCTCATCTCGCATGTGTCGGGCAACATCGTGGTGATCAATCGGTTCAAGGTAAGGATCACTGCCATCTTGAATTTGTGGTGGGATGATTTGTTCATCGTCATCACTTGAAAATGCTCGTCGTTGCAGTTCGCCGAAAATCCTCTCGTTCGCTTCTTCAACCAAGGTTGCGGCCGTCGCACGAGGAACCCCCAAAGCCTCCATCACGCGATCTTCGTAGGTTTCGGCTGGTTCGATGCCGACAATCACCTTCAAGGTTTCTTGCCGGAACCGCTCGATGTCATCGATCTGGATGTGATGGTTTCGTGCGATATCCATCACCTCGCCTGCCCAATCAAATTCAACAACCGCCTTGCGAATATTATCGGGCAGTTCAGAGATATATTTCGTGATGTCACGTGGAGTGAGGTTCATAACTAAACTGATTATAGCAATTTTCATAAAGAAAAAACCACCATGTGGTTTTTAACTGTTATTTCCCTGTTGATTATTTCTTCTAGAGGCTTGTCTACGGACTCGCTGCTGCCTCCTTGTTCGTGATCTGGTAAGAGAAGAATCTTGCTGGGTAAAGCGTGAATCCATGTCTTGGTTGAACATATCTGAAACAGCTTGTTGTTGTCGTTCTTGAAGCTGTTCTTGCAAATGCTGAATCCTTTGTTGAAGGGTTGACCTCTGTACGTGTCTTATGTTGTTTTCTATATTTCTGATATCTTGTCTTCGATTTCTAATAGCCGTGGTTATTGCATTTGCAGCCCCAGTATTACCTTGGTTGATTAGACGTTGCCTGTTTTGTTCCATGGCTCTAATATCATCCTGTATGGTTTGAATATTAGCGTTGAGGGCGTTAGTAGTATTTTGAATATTATCTCGTTCGTCTTGAGCTTGTTGAGTGGTTCTCATTTGTAGTTCCGCCTGGAGTTCTTCGATTCGGCCCGGTAGATCGTTTACATTCACAAGATTTTCTACCTGGTTTACATAATCGTATTGGCGTTCAGCAGCGTTTGCATTATTCTGTGCCCTTCTGGTAGCTCTGTCACTAACATTTTGAGACCTTCTTGCAGTTAATGCATCACGGCTTTGTTGAACAGCGTTTTGCCAGTTAACGACTGACTGAGGTGTTTGACCTGTACTAATATCAGAGATTCTTGATCGAATCGAGTTTGCACCTCTTCTTACCGCGGTATCAGCTCTTCCATAACTGAGATTTCCTAACTGACCACCAAAATTGATACCCGTTTGACGAGAAAGGAATTGCCCCGCTCTTGTTTGTGCAAAGTTAAAGTTTGTTGCTTGGAGAGTTCTACCGATATTATTTAATCTCGAATCTCTAGGTGCCAACCGAGCAAGCCCTCCTGCTGCGGCAGCTCCACCAGTTGCCACGAGCCCTGCCGCAGCGACCGTTCCACCAACAGCAGCTTGTACTGCCTTCAGGGCGAATCCACCAACTTCACCTGCAAGACGAGTCGTTATTTTCTTTGACATCAAAAGGATTCCAGCGATGAGGAGTAGCAAGAGATAGGTGTTGATAATACTGGTAATCCAGCTACCGTCGATGGTTCTTGATAATGTTGCAAGGACGCCTTCGTTTGAAATGAACTTTACAGTCAGCCACATAAAGAACATAAATATCGGTGCCATGAAGGATATCTGTATTAATTCCTTGAACCAGAATTTCCATCCAATGTAGGGTGTGTTCATCATGTTTGGGATCGCATGACTTGCAAAAGCAAGCGGCGCCAGGATACCTAGAATCATAATTCCAATGATTCTACCTGCGAACAACATCATGACCGAGAAGAACACATAGATCATGAGGATATTCATCACCGCCATCCCGGTAATCAGAATCATTCCTTGGAAGAAATTAATGGTTCCACCGTTACTTGCTACTCCTGATGCGTTGATGATGCGCTGTGGGTTAATTTGACCAGCGATAGCAAGGGATACTGATTGTTCAATACCCATATCCTTCACCCAGCTAGCAATGTTGATACCGTTTTCATCGGCGTCATCTCCGACTCCATTACTGATACCAGTTTCAAAATTGCTGGCATCCGCATCAATACGGTTATAGAAGGTATAGGCTAAGATATTAGAAGCATCGACGATAGCGTAGGTCACGAATAGACTGAAGTTTACGACGAGCGCAACCAAAATAGTCTTTATTAAGGTTTCTTTGGTTTTTCCATCGTTTTGCCCTAATACCATTCGAAAAGCCACTACCAAAAGAGCAAAGATAAAGACGATATTGGTGAGGTCTCGCAGAATTTCCCACCCCGCCTCGATCATTCCTGAACTGCGATAGAAATTGCTACTAATCGAGAAGAATAATACGGCATCCATCATCAATCCGACGATAACGACGAAAACTTGTGTCGTAGCGTAGAAAAGAATCTCGTAAAAAGTGAGAATAGCATCTAGAAAACAATGACCGAGAGAACTAAGGGATAGATTACATTTTCCTGTTGTGAGAGCGTAGCTAACATTTAACTCAAGATTTACAGATAGTTGTTTATCAACAATGGAAGTTACCTCTGATATATTATCTTTTTGATTCTCTTGATTAGAGTTGAAACTTATACTTACAGGAGTTAGAAATACCACAAGTAACATCAGAGCTGCAAGAACTTTTTTGTTTCCAAATTTCATATCCTGATTATAACCCAGATTGCAAGTTAAACACTAACTAATTAGCAGGTAATGAAAATGACCCCAATGGTAGGTTGGGGTCATAACTAATTTGAGGCCATTCTTTTCAGAAATATATCGGCTTTTTCTTCGGTCGTCTCTTCTCTTGATAAAGATTCAAGTGATAGGTTTTTTTTGACCGAATATTTAAACACCTTACTTCCATCAAGGCTTACTGCAAAACCTACGTAGTGGGTTTTGCCTTTGAAAGCATGGACAAGTATTTCTGTCCCTCCGCTTTGTTCAAAGACGAAATTTCCCATTTTGTCCAAATCTGAACTGTGATCCAATTTATTTGGGTCGAGCCATTCCAGATCACCATCTTCTGCCGAAGCAGAATAGGATTGGGCGTTTACATCTGTACCTAGTGCAAAAGTAAGCGCAAAAACGAAAACGATTAAGAATTTTTTCATTGTTTATTAAGTTTTGTGTTGCTTTTGCAACGGGTACTGTCCAAGGCGATCTTGGAAACTCTCAAAAATTATGCCATTAAAAATGGCTTTGTGTAAAGAAACTTATCCACAGGGGTTTGGGCGGGCGCGACGTCAGTCGCGCCCGTGTTTTCAATAAAACAAAAACAACCCATGGGTTGTTAATTGTTAATACCCGAAATGATCAATTGGTAATCGAGTCTGCTTGCGCTATAGAAATCTTTCCAACAAGCCGTTCCGTGTTGATCATGGTTACCTCCTCCATTGACGGTCTCAAATTCATTTGCATTTCGACAAAAGAGGTGTCCGCGGGCGCCACGCGGTTTAACGCGGTTTGACTGACCGTAGGCTCGATCTACCCGATACATCTCTTTGACCGTCAGCTTGTTTTTGTTCTCATCATATGGAAAGTCATCATCAGGGTAGAATTCATCAAAGTATGCTTCTTTGTCGGCTTCAGAACTGAATCCGAGGATACTCTGGTTGATGGCTGATGGTTCGGTCATGGTGTAGGTGCTCATCACACTTGCCCCTTGGTTTTGCTGTAGTTGATACTCGGTTTCAAGGAATGTTCTAAGCGTAGGGTCGCTGCGCACGGTATCAACGTCATAGAACGCAAAGACGGTTCCAATAGGAGGAAACTGATCAGCTGCCGCGTTCGGATCGTACTGGTCGATAATATCAGCCAGAGCAAAGACTGCCCCCTCTTGATCATTGGTGTTGAGAATGGTCACCAATTGAGATCGTTCGGTTCCAACAGCGTAGGCTTTGAACACCATGCAATCGAGTGCCATGTCATACGATCGACTGATACCTTGTTTGATTTGATTAGATTTATTTTTTGCTATGGTAATGAATTGATCATTTGGTAAATCACTCTCTAAGATATAGAAGGCACGTCGCAGATCAAGTTTTTTTTCTTCATCAGTTTCTTGTCGCCAAAGATCCCACGCCATCGACAAGACGCCGTTCATCACCCCGTCTTCGTCGTTTTGCAGTGCTGCGGCAAGGGCTGGGGGATTGTGGCCAGTGTAAATGGCATTGCTATAGTAACCACTATTGTAGGCGATTTCGAGGAGGTTGAGTTTCTGATTCGTCGTCAATATATTCCAGTCATCGGCAAAGAGGACGAGGTCATTGCTGATTTGCGCTTTTTGAGTGTTGAAATCAGCGAGAATCTCTGATCGAATGAATCGCATGGTGCTTAGTATGCTCCTCAAATTGTCTAATCTGAATTTGTCTTCAAGCGAAGATTGAGTGACGGTATCGAAAATTACCTCAATTTGGTCTTTCATCTCTACTCCTCCTGGAATAGTCACTCGATTATCTTGAATCATATTCTTGGTCTCGTTGAGGCCAATGGCGTTTAACTGACCCCATTCGTCATCTCCGTTCGTTGAATAAGATGATAATACGTCCCGATAACGTTGATCCCACCCATAGTCGGGCCCCGGGATGCACTTATCAAATTCAACCACAACATCGGTTGCACCCGATAATGTTGATCGGATCTCCTCATAGTAAGATTGCTCTTTTTCAGCAAGGTCTATGTTCTTTTCAAGAGATTCCTGGAAATTGATAATGATTTGTGGATTATCATGCTCCGGACCTCCAACAAAGATGGTTGATATGATATTACCCCCGGCGCCCGCAATGGTGACCGATTCAGTCCCATTACCAATGCCTCCACCATTTGATTGAATACCAAGGACGTCATATTCTGATTGATAGGTGCCGCTTGTTAAGTTACTGCTCACAAATACATTCGTGTCGTTGTGATTAAAGAGTGCTTTATTGGCTGCATTGCCAAGGCTTGCAACCCCGCTTTCGAGAAGTCCGCCGGTTAATTTACCAAGCGCGCCTATAAGAGAAGTTACGAGTCCATCAGACAACGTCTTTGCCTTGTCTTCATCGGCACCAAGCGCGGTTTTTATTTTGTCGGCAACGACATCACCGGGAGTTCCAATAAGTTCTCGCTCACATTCGTCGGTTCGGTTGCCCTCGGCATCTTTTTTATATTCAACACAGTAGGTCTTATCCTTAAACTTTATAGGTGTTTGGGCCTGTTCTACAGCCTTATCTACGTTTTTTGAGACTTGGTTTTGTAGATTTCCTTCGACTAAATTCTGAAGACCGAGATCGTAGTTGTGAGGGTCAGCCAAAGCGAGGTATCCTTCCCACCCGCCAACAAAGAGGTCGCGTTTGAACTGTTCTTTTGCGCTATATGAGCCAAGCAATTTGCTGAGCGTTTCCCCTTCGCCTTTGATAACTGAATCGAGGGGATTACCGTTGAGTTGCTGTGCTCCGAAGGTAGCGACCGTACCCGCAACGGCTCTGGTTGATTGGACTTGCCCAGATTGCCAGACATTGTAGTTATTTTGGGCAACCCCACCTACCCCTCCCCAGATACCAGAATTTTGGCATTGGTTGAGTATCGTATTGTATTCATTCCAAACGTCGAGACACGATTGGTATGCTGTTTGAGCTAGCTCGAGTGTGAACTCACACTCTTGGTATTCGGGGCTTCCTTCCTCAAGTCCATCGACACATTCCAAGAAATCATTTTCAAAGTCAGTATAACAAGGTTCAGGCTCAAAGATGCCAGCATCAGCCAAACACTGTTGGGTATCAGCATCAGCGTTCTGCTGGGCTTGTTGGGCTACAATTG